>CAVKXR010000067.1:0-11028 GCA_963660275.1 Oscillospiraceae bacterium | reverse complement strand
ACTCCTTTTACCGGAGCGTTTAAAAGATCAATTTTGTTTTAGAACGGACATCGCTTTGCAGCATTTGGTCTTTGTGGGGAGCGAAAACGGATGCAGATAACAAATGAACGAATTGATTCTGCGATCGATTTGCTTATCGCTATGACGGTAGATTCTATCTCCAAAGAAGATGGACGCAACGCTTCCGATGTTTTGTCGGAATTTTTGAGTTCGCATACGGCTTCGATGCTTTACGATCGGAATAATAAACTTTGGTGGGACGGTCCGGCGTATATTGAAGAAGTGTACGAGAGGGAACTTTCTAAAAATAATCTATAATGCCTTTGTAAAATCGAGAGGTTTTCATGGGTATTTTCGATGCGGTTTTTAACAAGTATTTTGGGCCTGTCTTTATCAAGGAAAACAGCGATGCGGAAGAGTTTGTTGAAAAAATGAAATCCCTTTCCACTCGGGCTTCCGATAAATTAAAAGATAAAATCGATGACCAAATAAGAGTTGTCGAAGCGGGGCTTTACGGTGAACGCCAGATTGCATACGAATTGAAAAATAGCGGCATGGATATGGTCGTTGCCCATGATTTGTGTCTGGAGAAAAACGATCTGTCTGCGCAGATTGATTTTCTGGTGGTGACAAGGCGACATGTATTTGTCATCGAATGCAAGAATCTTTACGGCAATATCGAAATAGACGACAAGGGTAATTTCATTCGCCATCTCGGAAACGGAAAATTCTATCGCCGCGAAGGCTTTACTTCCCCTGTATCGCAAAATGCGCGCCATCTCAACGTCCTGAAGGAAATCCGCCGGGAATACAAGACAAATATCTTGACGCAGACGCTTTACGAAAAGGCTTTTCCGAAAATATACCGCTCTGTCATTGTCCTTGCAAATCCGAAGACCGTTTTGAACGACAGCAATGCTCCCGAAGAAATTCGAGAAATCGTAATCCGTTTGGACCATCTGGTTTCATATATCAAGCGCATCGAAGAATCCGACAAGGATTTATACCTGTGTTCTAGAGACGAAATGCATGAGCTGATGGGATCTTTTCTCAAGTGCCGCAAGTCGGGCAGTTCCGATTACGCCAAAAAATTTGAAGCCTTGGTCGCCGAAGAACAACGAGGCGAGCATTTAAACAAAGCGAAAATTTGTGCAGCGGAAACGGTCGCCGAAAATCCTGCGAAAACTGCAGCTGCTGAGCGCAAGTGCCCACGCTGCGGAGCGCCTCTTGTATTGCGGACTTCAAGAAAAGGGGAAAATGCAGGTAAGCAGTTCTGGGGATGTTCCGCCTTTCCGAAATGCTGGTATAAGGAGAAAACCGTCTAGCTTGTTTGATGGTCGTGGAAAGTCTCATTTCCGGTTTTTGCAAGAAATCCTCTTCCAATTTTTCTAGATTTTTTCGGAACGAAAAAGGAACTGCCCATGAATATTCTCGTTATCGGCAGCGGCGGTCGTGAAAACGCGATTGCGCTTGCCGTCAAAAAGTCGCCCCTGTGTACGAACCTGGTTTCCGCCCCTGGCAATCCGGGAATGGAACGCCTTGGAAAATGCGTACCCGTCGATGTCAAGGATCCGAGCGCGATTGCGGATTTGGCGGAGCGTGAAAAAATCGACTTGACGATTGTCGGGCCGGAAGTTCCATTGGTAAACGGCGTGGTCGATGAATTTCGTCGGCGCGGGCTTCGGGCGTTCGGACCGGTGAAAGGCGCGGCGGCTCTTGAAGGCAGCAAGGCGTTTTCGAAGAATTTCATGAAGAAGTACGGGATCCCGACCGCGGCTTACGAGACTTTTACCGATTTGACATCCGCTCTCGAATTTTTGAAAAAGCATCCCGCCCCGATTGTCGTCAAGGCGTCGGGACTTGCTGCCGGGAAAGGCGCGGTCGTCTGCCTGACCGATGCGGAAGCGCATGAAGCGGTCGAGGAAATGCTCGGCGACAAGGCCGTTTTCGGGGAATCGGGCAAGACGGTCGTCATCGAGGAATTCATGGAAGGCGAAGAAGCTTCCCTCTTTGCGGTCTGCGACGGCAAGGATTATGTCCTACTCTCGTCCGCCCAGGATCATAAGCGGATCTTTGACGGGGACAAGGGACCGAATACGGGCGGAATGGGCGCCTATACGCCGGCTCCGGTTGTCACTTCGGAAATCCTTTCGCAGGTAAAAAAGGAAATCATCGAACCGACCCTTCGCGGCATGGCGCAGGAAGGTTCTCCCTATACGGGCGTCCTTTACGTGGGAATCATGGTGACGAAAAACGGGCCGAAGGTGGTGGAATATAACTGCCGCCTAGGCGATCCCGAATGCCAGGTCGTTCTCCCGGTCTATGATGGAGACATCCTCGCTCTTTTTGATGCGGCGGAAAAGGGCGATTTGAAAAACTTCGACGCTCCGGCTGAGCCGAAAGGTTCCGCGGCGATTGTTGTCATGGCGAGCGAAGGCTATCCCGGAAGTTATGCCAAGGGAAAAAAGATCACGGGCATCGATGCGGCGGAAAGTATCGGCGCGATGGTCGTTCATGCCGGAACCAAGATGGAAAACGGTTCGCTCGTGACCTCTGGCGGTCGCGTTCTGGGCGTCGTCGGAACGGGAGCGGATTTGAAGTCGGCTCTCGACAAGGCTTATGAAGGCTGCGAAAAGATTCATTTTGAAGGCGCCTTCTATCGTAAGGACATTGGACAAAAAGGACTGGCAAAATGCAAGAAGTAAAGAATCCCCTGGTGGGAATTGTCACGGGCAGCGCTTCGGACAAGGCGATTGTCGATAAGGTAACCGGCGTTCTCGACGAATTCGGAGTTGCTTGGGAATACAATGTACTTTCCGCTCACCGTACACCGAACAAGACGGCGAAGTATGCGCAAGACGCCGCAGGGCGTGGCGTGCAGGTCCTGATTGGAATAGCGGGTCTTGCCGCGGCTCTTCCGGGGACGCTCGCTGCAAACACAATCCTTCCGGTCATCGGTGTTCCGGGTGACGGCGGTCCTCTTTCGGGAGTGGATGCTCTGCACTCTATCGTGCAGATGCCGTCCGGGATACCCGTGGCGACCGTCGGGATTGGAAATGGCAAGAATGCCGCCTATCTCGCGATAGCGATTCTTGCGCTTTCCCATGCGGATATTCGCAAAAAGCTTGCCGATTACCGCAAATCCCTGGGCGACATTTAAGTGCTTCGCACATTTTCCCTGGTCCTCTTGTTCGCAGCGGTCGCGTTTTCCATGGATGCGGCGAGCGTTCCTTGGGCGAAGGGGGAGCAACTTTTCTTTCGGTTGAGCTGGGGCTTTGTCACGGCGGGTTCGGCAGACATGAAAGCTTATCCGCGCGATGACGGAAAAGTGGAATTCGAAAGCATCGCTCGAAACGACGGCGCGTTCAATTCGATTTATCCGGTGGCTGATACGATTCGGACTCTCTCGTCTGCGGAAACGCTTTTGCCCGATGCATTCCAGAAAATCTTGAACGAAGGCTCCTACTTCAGCTCGTCCCGGATTCTTTTTAACCGGAATTCCCAAAAGGCGATTCTTTCGGATACCGTCTTCACAAATTCACGACGGAATGCGTCCAAGTCCAACGTGGATACGGTTCTAACCTTGAACGGTGGCGAGCATTGCATCATTTCTGCATTTTACCGGGTTCGCAGCATGGACTTGACCGGGAAGAAGGAAACCTATTTTTCGGCGGTTAGTGGCAAAAAACGCTATTCTTTGCGGGTGATTATTCACGGGCGGGAAACGGTAGAAACGAAACTCGGCAAGTTTGAATGCATCAAGGTGGAACCTGTTTTAGGCGATGACGGAGCGTTCAAGGCGTCGGGGAGACTTTTCATCTGGCTCTCGGACGACAGCAGGCGGTTGCCCGTTCTGATGCGCGTAAAGATTCCCATCGGCTCTATCAAGGGGGAGCTGGTGAAATTCAACCAGGGGACCGTGGAATAATCGTTCCGAGGCTTTTTTCAATTTTCTTTTTACAGAAATATTTTGCTTATACCCCTAAGAATAAACTATATTGGAAGTGGAACTGTTCTATCTATAAATAGAGGCTCTTTAGCGATGTTTAAAAAGATAAGTGTCCTGTTTTTTGCGTTGGCCGTAGCCAGCTTTGCTCAGAACGATGAAGACTCTTACGAAGCGGTCGCTTCGGACGGAAGCGCCTATGCCGCGGAATCCGAAAACAGCGCAGTCGAGGAATCCAATTCTCGAGCCGTCGATCGTGCCAAGCGTCGGGAATTTGAAAAGGACCAGCGTCTGGATGAATTTGCGAACAATCTGCGTCGCCGGGACTGGCTGAAGGATCGCTTGGTGTTTCAGCTCGGTATGGGTTCCCGCCAACCGGTCATGGGCGAAACGGGACTCGGCATGGGATTTGGCTTCGGGGCGGAATATATTACGCGTTGGCATTTCGGTCTTTACGGTTCGTTTGGCTTTATCCCGAGCGGAGACGATCCGGACTTTTCGAATTTCTCGCTGGAAGGCGGCACGGGCTGGAAAGTCGGTCTGAACTATTATCTCTTCCCGAAAAACCCGCTCCATTTGGGCTTTTCCGCTTCCTACGGAACAGTTTATTACGATCACGATGTCGTGGCGGATTCCACCAACGACTTTACGCGGCAGCTTCTCACGACGATGGGTTTCCAGTTTGACGTTCTCATTACTTACCTGACGAATGAATGGTATTATCTCCAGTTTGCCATCGGGATGTATTATGCGCCAAACGCCTATGACGATTCCCATAAAAAGAACGTAAAAGGCGAAAATGTTTCCCGCGTAATAGACAAGGATGGCATTTCGAAGTTCGGGCTGGTCTTCGGCATTACGATAGGCTTTGCACTCCCGGAATTCTTCCCGGATGCGACAGAAATTCGTCGTCGCGAACGTGAAAAGAAATACGACGATTAGTTTCCTAGAAATTTGAAATTTAACCCTGCCCTAAGACGGTGGGGTATTTTTATGTGCTGCCTTGTGTTAAAATTTTATTCAAAAATTTAGTAGATATTTTCTTGATTTAAGCGTTATAGAAGTGGATAGGGAATGGTTCCCTGTCACCGAAGCGAGGTGTTTCGCGATAAGGAAATTTGCATGAAAATACGAAACGGAAACAGGGTTTGGAAGCATGCGGAAACATTTGAAGAATTTAAGGGCGCTGGAGTCTATGCCGACTTGATGCTTGACCCTACGTTCAAAAAAGCGTTCAATCCGGACACCCGAAATAAGGTCTGCCTTATAGATTTGTTAAACGCCTTGTTGGAAGGCGAAATCGAAAATCCCATTGTGGATATTCATTCCCGCGACAAGGAATGTAGGCAAGGATCGAACGAAAACAGGCTTTCCATTTTTGATTTGCATTGTGTTGATTCGTTTGGAAGACATTTTATTGTCGAAGTACAGTTAGCCAAACTGGCAAATATCGTAAACCGGGCGATATTTTATACATCCCAGACAATCGTTGCGCAAGGAGAACGCGGAAAAGGCTATCATTATGAACTCGATCCCGTAATAACCGTTGTCTTGCTGGATTTTGGCATCTTTGAAGATGACAGATATATCCATCAAGCGAAGCTGCGCGGAAAGGACGGCAAAGCGTTAAGTGATACGGTCTGCCTTGTTTTTGTCGAAATTCCCAAGTTCGATAAGGAGCTTGGTGCGCTTAAAACGACTCTTGACAAGGGACTCTATGCGCTTAAAAATATCAAGAATTTGCGAAAGATGCCTCCAGGTTATGAAGGATCTTCTTTTGAACTCTTGTTCCAGACGGCGAAATTAGCTAAATTGACAAAAGAGGAACAGAAAATGATTGATGAGGCGCAAAAAGCCAAATGGGATGCCGAAGCCATTCGCGAGTACAATGAATCGCAGCTTAAAAACGGTCTCAAGCAAGGTCTTAAACAGGGGCTTAAACAAGGCCTTGAACAGGGAATCCAGCAAGGAATTCAACAAGGTCTTGAACAAGGAATCCAGCGAGGAATTCAACAAGGAATTCAGCAAGGCTGGGCAAAAGGCATGTCCGCCAAGGCGGTTGAAATTGCGAAAGCGATGAAAGCAAATGGACTTTCCCTGGAAATGATTTCAAAGTGTTCTGGGTTTTCTGTGGAAGATGTAGCAAAGCTCTGATGCCCGATGTTTCGTGAAAAGCGCAAAACATTTAAAAAGTAAAAGACAAAAGACAAAAAATAGACTATATTCGTATTGCCTTTGTCCGCGTAGCTCAATTGGATAGAGTGTCAGTTTCCGAAACTGAAGGTCACGAGTTCGACTCTCGTCGTGGGCACTGAAAAACGCACCGTTCCTCGGTGCGTTTTCTGTTTTCAGGCTTTGCAGAGAATTTTTCCTATCAGTTCATGAGGCTCCGCATCGATGATTTTGACGATGTAGAATTCGCCGGGGATGGCGTCCCCTTCGACGATCTTTACGATGTCATCGGCATCGAGCGAGTTTCCTTCCGTGCGCCCGATAAAGTGGTAATCGCTTTCTTCGGCGACTTCATCGATGAGAACCTTGACCTCTTTGCCGATGAACGCTTCGTTTGCTTCGGTGGAGATTTCTTCTTGGACATCGTTAATGGCGTCTAGGCGAGCTCGCGCGAGATCTTCGGGAACAGCTTTTTCTTCGAGCTTTAGTGCGGGAGTGCCTTCTTCGGGGCTAAAGACGAAACCTCCCAGATGCTCGAACCGAACCTCTTGGATAAGCTTCATCAGTTCGTCGAAATCCGCATCCGTTTCTCCGGGAAAGCCGACGAGGACCGTTGTGCGGAGCGTTACTCCGGGAATTTTTTCCCGCATCGCCAAGAGCATTTCTCGCAAACTTTTTTGCGTATAGTGGCGGCGCATCAGCTTGAGAATCCGATCGCTCGCATGTTGGATCGGCATGTCGATATATTTGCAGAGACGCGGCTCGCTTGCCATCTGATTGAGCAACTCGTCATCGATGAACTGCGGATACCAGTAAAGCGTACGAATCCACGGAATGTTCGTTTCTCGGAGGATCGCTTTCAGAAGCTTCGCGAGAGTCGGCCCGTTTTTCCCCTGTTCATGACCGTAAAAAGTCGTATCCTGGGCGATAAGCGTCAGTTCCTTAACGCCTTGCCTTTCAAGTTCTTTCGCTTCGCGGACGATGCTTTCGATGGAAAAAGAAACTTGTTTCCCGCGGATGTTCGGGATAGCGCAGAAGGCGCAGCGGCGGTCACAGCCCTCGGCAATCTTTAGATAGGCGTGATGTGGAAAGTCGCCTAGGTTTAGCCGCTTGAGGTTTTCCGTCCCGCTGGATTTTTCTCCCAACCCAAGTACTTTCAGGATTTTTCCCGGTTCGTATGTGCCGAGCCAATAATCGACTTCGGGCATTTCTTTGGGAAGTTCCTGGATGTAACGCCCGGAAAGGCAACCGGAAACGATGAGTTTTTGGGACGGTTTCTTCGCTTCGATAAAGGACAGAATCGTGTTGATGGATTCTTCCTTTGCCGCTTCGATGAATCCGCAGGTATTGACCAGTATATAGTCCGCTTTTTCGATGGAGGCTACCGAACGGAATCCTGCGGAATACAGCTCGGTGAGAAGATGCTCGGCATCGACCTGATTCTTTGCACAGCCTAACTGTGCAGCGAAAATGGAGGGGCGTTTCAAGGGTTATTCCCAGTCGTCATAGACTTCTTCGGTTGTGGCGGCAGGCGTCTGACTTGCAGGCTCGGGTTGGGCTTCTACCGGATTTTCCGGTTGGACGTTTTCTGGAGGTTGTGGCTCGGATGCCGGAGCTTCAGAAATTTCAGTGGACGATGAAAGCAGGCTTTCGGAAGACGATGATGATTCCGGTTCCGCGGGAATTTCCGAGTCCGTGGGAATGCTTTCCGCGGCTTGTGATTCGGTGTATGCGGGGGTGTTGCTGTATGTATTGGATGGTTCGCTTGTTTCTGGCGAGCCGACGGCATCGTTTGCCTTGTTGTCTATCCACCAGGCGAATCCGAGCGGTTCTAATCTGTTCTTGCCGAAAGCCTTGGCGTCTTCGAGTTTCTTGAAATATCCGACGCGGATGCGATAATAGGTGCCCTCGAGTTCTCCCGGATTTTCGACCTTGGCGAGATAGCCCTTGATGCCCTTTTCTTCGAGTTTCTTGAGGACGGTGTTTGCGCTCCGCTTGGACGGTTGGATGCTCACCTGGATGGTCACCGAGCCTTCAGTTCCCGGTTCAACGGCTTCACCATTGCTTGTTTTGAATGTTTCGGCGGGGGCCGAGGAATTGACGGAAAGCGATTGAATCGGCTTGAGTTCCGGCATGGAATCGGTTTTTGGAGTGGAATCTGCGGAAGCCTTGACCGCTTCGACTTTTTTTGCCGGAGTGATTTCGGGAATGACATCGTCTTCGCTATCGCAGCCGATGAGGGCCGCTAAAAAAATGGCGGAATAAAGCGTCGTAGAAAATTTTGCAAACTTCATTTTCTCTCCTATGGGACGAGCTAGAAAGGCTTCTTAAAAATATATATAAGTGTTTGGTTTATCGCAAGTTATGAAATGTCAAAAAGTTTCAAAACAGTCTCTGGAAATGCTTGGCGTGTCTCGGAAAGCGAAAATCCCTTGACGAATCGGGGGGGATAAGGTATATTTGGGGCGCATTCCAAAATTTTCAACCCGAGGAATCTGAATGATCGGTGTCGTAGTAAAACCCAATGAACCTTTTGAACGCGCTCTCAAGCGTTTTACCAAGTCCTGCGAAAAGAACGGAATCATTTCCGACGTGAAGAAGCGCCAGCGCTATGAAAAACCTTCCGAAGAGAAGAAGCGCATCGAAACGGCTGCCCGTCGCAAGCGTCTCAAGGAAATCGCAGACGCAAATCGCAAGCGTCTTTATTAATTCGGTTTCTTTTCGGAATGCCAAGGGAAAGTGTTGAAGCTTTCCCTTTTGGTGTTTGTATATTTTATATGAATTAACCCCCGAATCGGGAAAGGATGATGATGGCTGATTCTTTAGTAAAAGCGGATAGCGAACTTCTCAAGCAAATTCTTTCGGACATCAAGACGGCGATGAAGGCTCATGATGCGGCGACTCTCGAAGTGCTGCGCACGCTCCACTCCGATATCAAGAATGTTGCAATCAACGCCAAGAAGGATGTGACGGACGAAGTCGTTCTCGATGTTCTTTCGAAAAGCATCAAGCAGCGCAATGAATCTATCGAGATGCTTCGCAAGGGTGGGCGTGAAGAAAATGCAAAGGAAGAGGAGACCACGTTGGCCGTCTATCAGAAGTATCTGCCGAAGCAGCTTTCTGAAGACGAAGTCAAGAGCCTGATTGCGGAAATCAAAATCCAGGTCGGAGCGGAAGGACCGAAGGATATGGGCAAGGTGATGAAGGAACTTTCCCCGAAGACAAAAGGCCGTTTTGATAGCCGCCATCTGAGCGAACTGGTCAAGGCTGCACTCGCCTAGACTTTAATTCTTTAACATAAAAAAGCCCGCGAAGCGGGCTTTTGCTGTTTTAAAACTCTTCTAGTCCGTCGGGAGCTGCAAGGATTGCCTTGTTTGCCATGCCGATGAAAAGGCCGTGTCCGAGAAGCCCCGGAATCCTGTTCAGTTCGAAGTCGAGTTTTTCCGGGTCGGCAATCGGACCGAATTTGGCGTCGGCGATGAGGTTTCCGGAATCGCTGATGACAGGACCGTCCTTACCGGGCGCACCCATTCGGACGGCAAGTGTCGCTCCGAGCTTACTTACTTTGTACGTAACCGAGCCGATCGCTCCCGGTAAAACTTCGAGCGGGACAGCGAATTTCTCGCCGAGCGTCTGGACTTTTTTTCCGGAGTCCGCGATGATGATGTAATTGTCTGCCATGGAGGCGACGATTTTTTCGAGCAGGTGCGCCGCGCCGCGTCCCTTGATGAGATTTTTTTTTGGGTCGATTTCGTCTGCGCCGTCGATGGCGATGTCGAGATGGTTCGCTTCGCCGAGATCGATGAGAGGGATGTTCAGTTTGCGGCATTGGAGAGTCGTGCTCCAGCTGGTGCTGACCGCTGTGATTTTTAAGTTTTCGGTGCGGATGCGTTCGCCGATGCGCTCGACCATGAAAGCCGCCGTGCTGCCGGTTCCTAGTCCGACGGTCATGCCGGATTCAATGAGGTTCGCTGCGCGGACTCCCGCCGCTTTTTTCAGTTCGTTCAAGTCTGCCATTATCGCCAATGCCTCCCGAAATTATTTTGTTCGTCTTCTGGAAAATCTTCGTCGCTGTCGAAATCGTCCTCGTCGTCAAACTCTTCGTCGGGATAGCCCGTTTCTAGCTCTGTCGCAGAGGCTTCGGCGATATCGACAATCGTCACTTCGAACGTCAGATCCTTGCCGGCAAAGGGATGGTTTCCGTCAAGGGTGACCGTATCTTTCTGGATTTCCCGGATGATGTAGATTCCCGATTCGTCTTCGTTTGTCTGCGAGTAGATGTCGCGCGGATCTTCGGGAATGGAAAACTCGGTGTTGTTGGAATCCTGGACCATTTCCAGTTCCATGCCCAGCCACAGCTCCCCGATGTTTTGAAGTTCCTTCTTGGAAACCTTGATAATCAGGTCCTTGCGGTATGGGCCGTAACCTTTGTCGAAAGGCACGTGTGCGACGACCCTCTCACCGATATGGTGCCCTTCGAGCGCTTCTTCGAGCCCTTCGATGACGCTGTCGCAACCGTGCATATAGACGAACGGAAAATTCGTCGGAACTTCCTCGACGATGGCGCCGCTTTCGTCTTTTAGGGAATAGCCTATGCTAACTTTCTTGTTTTTCTCGACTTTTTCCATCGGCATAAATATAGAAAAGCTATATTGGTTTCCATGTTATACGGGATTTTTTCCGACATTCATGCAAACCTGCCCGCTCTGGAAGTTGTCTTGGAATCGATGAGAGCGAACGGAGTCGAGCGCCGTGTCTGTCTGGGTGATATTGTGGGCTATGGAGCAAGTCCGAACGAATGCGTTTCGCTAACGAAACAAGTTGCCGATCTCTGCATTTTGGGAAATCACGACAGCGTTGCCATCAAGTGGGATTAGGACGTAGGTTTCAACCCCTATGCGAAGAAAGCG
>CAVKXR010000066.1:0-11051 GCA_963660275.1 Oscillospiraceae bacterium | reverse complement strand
ACACATTGACAGGCAAAATTTTATTTCCTATATTAAATCCATCAAAACAACAAAACTTGATTGAGAACTGTTATGACAAACCACGCATTAAGCGGTGCACAAGTGATTCTCGATTGTCTGAAACGCGAAGGCGTCGATACAATCTTTGGCTATCCAGGAGGCTCCGCCATTCCCCTTTTCGATGCCATTCTCGATTCGGGCATCAAGATGGTTCTTTCGCGCCATGAACAGGGCGCAACGCACATGGCGGACGGCTATGCCCGCGCCACGGGAAAAGTCGGCGTCGTTCTGGTCACAAGCGGTCCAGGCGCAACGAACACATTTACGGGAATCTATACCGCACTGATGGATTCTTCCCCGCTCGTCGTTCTCGCCGCCCAAACGACCACCCCGAACCTCGGAAAAGACGCTTTCCAGGAATGCGATACAAGTGGAATGACCTTTGCGGCTGTCAAGCATTCCTTTTTGATCAAGAATCCGAACGACCTGCCACGCGCCGTCAAGGAAGCTTTCCACATCGCAAGTACCGGACGTCCGGGGCCTGTGCTTATCGACCTGCCGAAAGACGTTCTCGCAAACGCCTGCACGGCAAAATACACCGATGAACTTGACCTTCCGGGCTATAAGATTCCGACCTACGCGGATTCTGCCGCAATCGAAAAGGCGGCAAACCTTCTCAAAGCGTCGAAAAAGCCGCTTCTCCTCGTCGGCCACGGAGCGATCATTTCGAACGCTTCCCGCCAGGTGAAGGAACTCGCCGAAAAGCTGAACGCACCCGTCGTTGAAACGCTGCTCGGCCTCGGCGCCTTCCCCGAAACGCACCCGCTTTCGCTCGGGATGCTCGGGATGCACGGAACAGCCTATGCGAACAAGGCACTTCTCGATTGCGACCTGATCATGAGCATCGGTTCTCGCTGGGACGACCGCATCACGGGAAAGCTCGACGAATTCTGCAAGGGGGCGAAAATCATCCATGTGGATATCGACCCGGCGGAAGAGGGAAAAATCTTGCAACCGGATGCGTTCCTCTGCGGTGACGCAAGGCTCGTTCTCGAACAGCTTTTGCCGCTCGTTTCGCGACTTGACACGGACGACTGGGTGAAAACAGTCCAGACCTACAAGAAACGCTACCCGCTCAGCTATCCCAAGCAGGGCGGTCTGCGGATGCAGCATATCATTTCCACGGTCTATGCGCTCACAAAGGGCAAAGCTATCGTCACTACGGACGTTGGCCAGCACCAGATGTGGGTTGCCCAGTTCTACAAGGCGGACTATCCGCGGCAATTCATCACAAGCGGCGGCGCGGGCACGATGGGATTCGGATTCCCGGCGGCAATCGGCGCGGCGATCGGTCTCGCTTCGGAACAAAACTGGCCGGTGTGCTGCTTCGCCGGAGACGGCGGCTTCCAGATGACCGAGTTTGAACTTGCGACAGCTTTCATCCACAAGCTTCCCATCAAGATTTTCGTGATGGACAACAAATTCCTGGGAATGGTCCGCCAATGGCAGGACATGTTCTACGACAAACGCTATTCCTCCGTCAGCATGGTAGGAAATCCGGACTTCGTGAAGCTCGCCGAAGCCTACAAAGTTCCGGGCCTTCGCATCAAGCGAGCCGCGGATGCCGAGCGCGTCATCCAGAAGGCTCTCGACTATCACGAGGGTCCCATCCTCATCCACTGCGAGTGTGAAGAAGAAGACAACGTGTTCCCGATGATTCCGGCAGGCGCACCGCTTACCGCCATGATGACGGAACAGCCCAAAGGTCAGCTTGAAAAGCCGACAGGGAGCACCTAACCATGCAAACCGATAAGAAACTTTCCGCTCACAGCCTGAGCCTGCTCGTCGCAAACCGTCCCGGCGTTCTCGTGCGCATCGCGCTCGTATTCTCCCGCCGAGGCTATAACCTCGATTCCCTGGTCGTCTCCCCGACGCTCAACCCGGACTTCAGCCGGATGAACATCGTCGCCCACGGCAACCCGGAAATCCTCGTACAAATCATCAAGCAGCTCGAAAAGCTCGTCGATGTCATCCAGGCAAAGGACCATACCGGTTCGAGCACTGTCGAAAAGGAACTTGCGCTGATCAAAGTCAAGTGCAAGTCCAGCGAGCGAACCGAGATTCTCCAGCTGTGCGACCATTTCAAGGCGACAACGGTCGATATGACGGACACTTCGATGATTATCCAGATCACCGGCAACACGGACAAGATCGATGCGATGAAGCACTTGCTCGACAAGTTCGAAGTCGTGGAATATATCCGCACGGGCAAGGTCATCATGGTCCGCGGCGAGGAACTCACCTAACAGCTTCGATTATACATCCTTCTCCAGAAGGTGCCCCGCTTCGGCGGGGCTTTTTTTACATTTAAGGCATGAAGATTTTTGTAACCGGAGTGGCTGGGCAGCTGGGCCACGATGTGATGAACGAGCTTGCCAAAAGAGGACACGAAGGAATCGGGAGCGACCTTGCGCCTGCATACAGCGGAATCCAAGACGGAAGCTCCGTCACCACGGCTCCCTACTGCGCACTGGATATTACGGACAAAGCTGCGGTAAAAAAGCTTCTTGAAAAACTCCGCCCGGATGCGGTCATCCACTGCGCCGCCTGGACCGCGGTCGATCTCGCCGAAGATCCCGACAAGCAGGAAAAGGTCCGGGCAATCAATGCGGGCGGCACGAAAAACATCGCCGAAGCCTGCCGGGAAATCGACGCGAAAATGGTCTATATCAGCACGGACTACGTATTCGACGGGCAAGGAACATCACCGTGGGAGCCGGACTGCAAGGATTACAAACCTCTCAACGTCTATGGGCAGACAAAGCTCGAAGGCGAACTCGCCGTCCGCCAGATTCTCCAAAAATATTTCATCGTCCGCATCGCCTGGGTCTTTGGCCTAAACGGCAAGAATTTCATCCGGACGATGCTGAACGTGGCGAAGACACATGACACGGTGCGCGTCGTGAACGACCAGATCGGTACGCCGACATACACGTTCGACCTTTCGAGGCTTCTCATCGACATGGTCGAGACGGAAAAATACGGTTACTACCATGCGACGAACGAAGGCGGGTTTATCAGCTGGTACGACTTCACCCGGGAAATCTATCGCCAAGCGGGACTTTCCACCGAAGTCGTCCCCGTATCGACCGCAGAATACGGAATTTCCAAGGCAGCGCGACCGTTCAACAGCCGCCTTTCCAAGGAAAAGCTCTTCCTGGCGGGCTTTAAGCCGCTCCCGACGTGGCAAGACGCCCTGTCAAGATTTTTAAAAGAAATGAAGCGGGAGTAAAATCCGTTTCTCCATGAGAGGCATGAAATGAGAAAAAACGCTCTCAGCGCAACATTCGCCTCTCTTGTTTTGGCATTTTTCGTCTGCGGATGCGAAAAGGAAAAGAGCGATTCCGAGAATTATGACAAGGACATTGCGACAAAGGTCGCATTCAAAAATTCCGAGATTTCCGAAAGAAAATCGGTTCCTTCCACAAACCTTTTCCAAAGCGCCTCCGATTTTCTCGCACTAATCGATTCCTCCGATGAAATCCAGGCGCTCCAAAATCCCAGATACAAAAAAGAAAAAGAAGTACAAATCACGCTGGACAAGTCGCAAACGGAAAAACTCTCCGAACGCTTTTCCACAGTCAAAAGAAATGAATATCAAATCAAAACATCTATCAAGGGAAGAGCACCATCCTATATCTGTGAATTTATCTTCAAGAAAGACCAGCGCGTTCTCGCCAAAATGAAATACTATCCTTTCGGGCGGTTCGTCCTAACCGGCGACGACACCTGGAGAACGGACAAAAGCCTCTACACCGACGAGTTTATCCAATCAATGGGTTTCTACATTCCGTTTGATAAAAAATGGAGATGCCGGAAGGAGATAAAGCCCATCCCCTACAGGTGAAAGTTTCCAGGTCTGCGGCTTCCGCTAGCCTTCGAGATACGTGTAGCCGTAAAGCCCCGAACGGTAGATGTTCAAGAATTCCTTGCCTTCCTGGAGCGTGATCTTTCCTTCCTTCACGGAACTCGAAACCCAGTTTTCCATCGTCCGGACAAGAGCCTTATCGCTAAAGTTCACGTAATCCAGAACGTCTTCCACGGATTCGCCGTCGATCATCTGGTCGATGCGGTAGGAATCCCCGTCGCAGACAACGTGCACGGCATTCGTGTCGCCGAAAAGATTGTGCAGGTCGCCGAGAATTTCCTGGTAGGCACCGACGAGATAGACCGCGAGATAATACGGTTCGCCGTCCTTCAACGGATGAACGGGAAGCGTCCGGGAAATGCCGTCGCCAGAAACAAACATGTCCAGTTTCCCGTCGGAATCGCAGGTGATATCTTGAAGCGTCGCATCAACCGTCGGCGATTCGTTCAAGCGCTGGATAGGCATGATGGGAAAAATCTGGTCGATAGACCAGCTATCCGGCAAACTCTGGAAAAGCGAAAAATTGCAGAAGTATTTTTTCGCCAAGAGCCGCGGAAGTTCCGAAAGTTCCATCGGGGCATGCCGGAGTTCGCTCGAAAGCTCGTTCACGCGACGCGCAATGCTCCAGAAAAGCCGCTCGGCAAGAGCGCGCGTCTGCAAATCGACCGTTCCCATCCGAAAGCCGGAAAGGACGTCATCGTTTATCTGCATCGCATCGTGCCAGTTTTCCAGCAAATTCCGAATGTTCAGGCCTTTTAAAATCGCATACAGATCCTTGATGGAATCCGCAGCCCGCTCCGGGATTTCCTGTTTTTCATCTTCGAAAAACGCGGGTCCCGCCGATTCGAGAACATTGAACACCAGAATCGAATGATGCGCGGAAAGGGCGCGTCCCGTCTCGGCGATGACGTTCGGATGCGGCAAAGAGAACTTCTCGCACGTCTCATAAATGGAATAGACGATATCGTTTGCATATTCCTGGACGGAATAGTTCACGGAACCCGTTCCCGCACTGCGGCTGCCGTCGTAATCCACGCCTAAGCCACCGCCGACATCGACAAATTCCACGTTCATCCCGGCCTGTTTCAGCTGCGCGTAGAATTCGGAAATTTCCCGCAAGCCGGACTTCACTTTTCGAATGTTCGTAATCTGGCTTCCCAAGTGGCAGTGGATGAGCCGAACGCAATCGCACATCTTTTCTTTGCGGATGAGGTCGAGCGCGTGAAGCAGGTCCGAACTGCTCAGCCCGAACTTGCTATGATAGCCGCCGGACTCCTCCCACTTGCCCTGCCCGGAAGAAGCGAGCTTTATCCGCAGCCCGATATTCGGCTTCACTCCGATACGTCTTGAAATTTCGATAATCATCGGAAGCTCGTTCATCTTTTCCACGACGACGAAGATGTTCTTACCCATCTTCTGCGCAAGAAGCGCCAACTCGATAAAATCCTCATCCTTGTAGCCGTTGCAGATGATAAGCGACGCGGGATTATCCATGTTTGCCAGCACCGCATGAAGCTCCGGCTTTGAACCAGCCTCAAGACCGATGTTGAACTTTTTCCCGCGACGCACGACTTCTTCGAGAACCGCCCGCTGCTGGTTCACCTTGATGGGAAACACGTCGTAAAAGGAACCCTTGAAACCGTATTCCTTGATGGACTTGTTGAAGCACTCGTTGATCTTTTCAATCCGCGTATCGAGAATGTCGGGAAACCGGAGAAGGAGAGGCGTCGGCATATCCCTCAAATCGAGTTCCTGGACAAGCTTGTAAAGATCGATTTCCGGCCCTTTGTCGCGAAGCGGACTGACGGTCGCGTTTCCTTCCTCGTTGATATCAAAGTAGCCAATTCCCCATCCGCGGACATTGTAAAGATCCCGGGAATCGTCGATACGCCAATTTTTCATTTCGTAAGTGTACCTCTTTTGGTTGTGAAAATCGGAGAAAACAATAGAAAAAAACAGCGTCACTTTTAAGGTCTCCAGAGCTTTTTCTATTTTCAGGCGCAAAGTTTTACATTCAAGAGGATCTATGTCCCAAATCGCCAAATTTTTCTCGGAATACTGGATAGTCATCTTAATCCTGGTCATTCTTGTCGTCATTTTTGCCGCTATCCGCGCCGTGCGAAAAGTCATGAAGGAAGGCGGCGGAGCCTTTAACATGGAAACCATCCGCAAGAATTCCGAACCGAACCGCGAAGTCATCCGCTACAAGGGAAAAGCGATGCTCAAGGACGCAGATGTCGTGTGCGAAGTCAAGGGAAACCGGGTAGTCCCGAAGCGCGAAGACCTCTCCCTGTTCCGCGCCGCTTTCAAGAGCAAGTTCAAGGCAGCCGTCTTCTTCATCGAAAAGGAAAACAAAGTCGCCTACTTCTTCTGCAAGACCGAAGCGGGACTCCAGCGCCGCATCACGAACCTCATGCTCGACAAGCAGGAAAAGAACAGCCACTGGCCTTACACGGACAAGGCGACCGGCGAACATCTCCGCTTTCCGCGCGTCTAGGCGTCCGCGTCCGGCAAAGCATCCGGCATGAATTCGGCTTTTGAATTTCTCCCGCTGAAGGAATTCGGCGAAGCGATTCTTGAAGAAACCCGCAGGCAAAAGAACCTGCTATTGACCGCTCCGACGGGATCCGGCAAATCGACATTTGTCCCGTGGCTGCTCGCTTCGCAAAAGGAAGGCCTCGGAAAAGTCGCCGTTCTCGAACCGCGAAGACTTGCCGCGACAAGCCTTGCCAGCTATCTTTCAAAGCTTTCCGAAACAAGGCTCGGTACGATAGTAGGCTACAGGATCCGCTTCGACAGCGCCGTTTCCGACAACACGAAAATTCTCTTTACCACATACGGCAACTTTCTCCAAACCTTGCTGCACGAAAGCGAATCGTTCGACTGGATAGTTTTTGACGAATTTCACGAACGCCGCACCGAAATGGATTTGCTTCTCGCCTATTTTCTCACAAGGCAAAAGGGTCCCAACGCGCCGCGCATCGCCGTTCTTTCCGCAGAACTGAACCGCGAAGAACTCGAAAAGAAATTAAATGTCAAATGCCTTCAGGTCGGCCGTCCCGGGTTTCCCGTGCAAATCCTGAACCAGGAAATTCCGCCCGGAAGTTCCCTTGCGCGAAATGTGGAAAAGGCACTCCGAACTCTCGAACGCAACAATGTCTGGGGCACGACTTTGGTTTTTCTACCGGGGAAAGGCGAAATTGCGAGCGTCCACCGCCATCTCGAAGAGGCATTCGGCTATGGAAAGCTCAAGATTCTCGATCTATACGGCGGGCAGGACAAGGCGACGGAACAGGAAATCTTTTTGCGTACAAACGAACCGAGAATCATCCTTTCGACGAACATCGCCGAGACAAGCCTCACCATCCCGAGCGTTACGGGCGTCATCGATTCCGGGCTAGAACGCACCACGGAATTCAACGTTTCGCAAGGAAAAAACATCCTGAAACTCGGACGCATCAGTATGCAAAACGCGGTCCAGCGCACCGGGCGTGCAGGCCGTACCCGAGAAGGCGTCTGCATCCGGCTGTGGAGCAAAAGAGAAGAGAGCCTTTTTACGCAAAGCATTGTTCCCGAGATTCAGAAAAGCGACCTGCGCCCGATTTTACTGAAAAAATCCGCTCTTGCCAAAATGCTGAACATCGCGCCTAGCAATCTAAAGCTCCCGACCGAACCCGATCCGATTCTTGCCGAAAAAGCCAGCAAAGAACTTTCCCGATACGGATTTCTTTCGACAGACGGGGAAATTTCTCCAAGCGGTCTTCGGGCTTTGGAAATTCCGCTCAACGACCTGCAGCTAGCCAAGGCGTATCTCGAAGCGGAATCGCTTTCCCCTTTGACTCTCGCAGTTTTTTCCATCCTCGATTCCGACGAACCGGTGCGCGGAAAAAACGTTCCGCTAAACGCCCTGGAATGCGCCCGGAACATGCTCCAGGACAAGCGGAGCGCAACGCGAGAAACCCAGCTTTCGTATCGGAGGCTTTTGGAGTTTACACGGACGAAGAATCAAAAAAAATTCCAGCCGGACAATTCCCGGGAAACGCTCCGCCTTTTCTGGAAAGCCTTTCCCGATGCTCTCGCCATCAAAAGCGGAAATGCGTACAAGACAAAGAACGACTCGTTTCCGATTCTTCCGTCAGCCGTCGAAGAAGCGGACGCCATTCTGGTATTCCATTTGTTACGTACAAATTCATCTCAGAAGTCCGAAATGCGCGCCGGATTCTATCTAACGGTTCCTAGCGATTTTCTAAAAACCGAGAACAAGGATGTTCGCTACGAGCTTTTATGGCGCGCCGGGCAAGAGCGTTACATCGGGCTTGAAATTTCTTCGTCAAACGGCGTGGAAATTTCCCGCAAGGAAATCCAGCCCCAAGAAGCCTCCGCCGAGATTTTGAACAAATTAAAATCGCAGACGGGAAAAACTTGGATGGAACGCCACAGACGGGAAGACCTTTCGCATCTGTGGATGGATGACGCCAACAAGGTTCTTCTCTGCAAGATGAAGCTCGCCGCCGAAAATTTTCCCGAATACTCCCTGCCGACGTGGAATGCGGAAGACATCGAGCTTGTCACCGAGGATTTTCTGGACGGGCATTTTCTACTTAGGGAACTCACACCGGAACTTTTCCGCACCAAGATGAAGGAATACTTTGGAGAGAACATGATTCCGTGGCTCGGGAAAATGTTTCCCGATACGCTCGCACTTCCCAACGGGAAAAAGGCGCGCTACCATTTTGCTGAAAATTCCCCCGTAGAACTTTCCGCCCGCATTGAGGACTTTCTGCCTCTCCGCGGCGAACATTTCATCGCCGAGGGAAAGGTCAAGGTCCGCTACGACATCCTCGCCCCGAACTTCCGAACCGCCCAAAAGACATGGGATTTGACGGGATTCTGGAAGAACACCTACCCGCAGATACGAAAAGAGCTTCGGGGAAGATACCCGAAGCACCCTTGGCCGGAATCGGTCGATTAATTTATACGGAATTATTCCTCTTCGATTGCCGTCCAGTTCTTCGGAGCGGCATATTCGTCCGATGTTGAGGAATTTTCAAACTCGAAAGACGTCGCTTCGACTTTGGAAAGCGTTCCGTATTCCACCGCCGGGCATTCCACTTTTTTTGCAGCGGAGCATTTCTCGACAGAGAAAACCAGATAGTCCCCGAAAACAGCCCATGCGCCATCGCGCTGGATCTTGAGCGTATTTTCGTCCAAGCCGGTCTTGCCCTTGACCGTATAGTTTTCCCCGCTAAACGAAAGCGTCCAGCGGAGCGTATCGTTGCTTTCGGAGCGCCAGTCGGCAGCCGTCAAAAGAGACTTGTCCGGATAATCCACGGTCATCGAAGAGACGCTGTAATCCTTTTTCGAAATGCCATTGTCAAATTCATATGCTCCGCTAGTTTCCTTGGCCGCATAGGAATTGAGAATCGAAACATAGCCGGCAAAATAGACGGGAAGCGTCAGCAGACGCTGGCGATGGACATCGTAATAGCCCGCTTCGAAGGCAGACGATTTACCGCTGACCTCGCGGATATATTCCCCGTTTTTATAGAAGCGATATATCGAACTCGAATCGCCGTTGCTCCATTCCAGAACTTTCCCGGCAAGGCTATCGCTTTTGGCAAGATACCCGGGCTCAACCTGTCTCGTCGCCTTTTTCACGGCAACCGGTTCCGCATCGTCGATTTTCACCATCAACGTCGAATCGTCCATCGAAAATTCCAGGCGGATTCCCTTCTTAATCCAGGCGAGGACAGAATCGCCCTTGGCATGGTTTGCGGCAAAGACATAGCCCGATGTAGAATCAAACGCAAGAACGCCGCTTGAAAGATCCGCATGGGAAACGACAGTCCCGTAAGAAGCTCCCGCATTTGTCGTATCGACAAACCAAAGCGAATAGAGACCGTTTTTCCCGGCGGAAAGCCAGAGGTTCGTGCCGAACTTTAAACCGAGATCCATATTCGGCAAAAGGTTTTCCGCGTTAAAAGCCGGAGAAGGATTATCCGATGACGACGATGACGAGAGAACTTCACCCGAAGACGATGAATCCGCTTCACGGCTCGCGCTGCTGCCCGAATCACTGCACGCGGTAAAGGCGAGCGCACTTCCGGCGACGATAGAGAAAATTTTATTCCATTTCATAAAGGCCTCTTTGTTTTTTCTAAATCTATACCATTCCGCGCCAAATGGCAAAGGATTTTACGCTAAAACGGCGAACCGGGCCTATAGCCCAAATCCTTTTCCGCATCGTTGATTTCCGGAGCCGCATCGTAGCAAAAACCCGCCAGAGCCTGTCTCGCCGAAACGCTTCCCGGAAGCAAGAGCTGTTTCAATAAAGCCAAAAAATGGCAAAGCCAGAGCGGCACACCATAGATTTTTTTCCGGATTCCGCCCCTTTCCATCGAAATTTTCGCCATGTCGAAAAGCGATAGGACCTTTGAACCCGCAAGTGCGTAGGTTTTCCCGACCGCAGCCGGAGACGTCGCGGCAAGCGCAATTCCTTCGACCAAATCCTCTGTCCGCACAGGACGCTTCAGGCACTTTCCCTTTCCCGGCAAAAAGACAAGCGGAGACTTCTTAAGATATTTCACAAAGAGCATGTATTCCGCTCCTCCCGTTTTTTCGACAACCAGGGTCGGGCGAACAATCGTAAAGGGAATTCCCATGTTCTTTACCAGGGTTTCCGCCCGCAACTTGCTAAAACCGTAATCGGTCAAGTCCGGGTACGTAACCGAAATGCTCGATACGAAGAGAAATCTTTTGACCCCGGCGGACTTTGCTGCGAGAAGAACGTTTCGCGTTCCTTCCAGATTGATTTTTTCAAAATCTTCCTTTTCCCTCGCAAGGATGACCGCAGCCAAGTGACAAACCGTATCCACATTTTGAAACGCATCTAAAAGCGTTTCCGGTTTCTGGACATCACCGTAAAAAATTTCAACTTCCCTGGGAAGACGCCTTGATTCGCCTTGCCCGGGAAGCGTCAAAACGCGGACGGAATGTCCCATCGCAAGAAAACGTTTCGACAGCCGAGCGCCGACGACACCTGCGCCGCCTGTGATCAGGATATTAGCCATAGCGCCCCAACAATCGCAAGAAAGAAATTCGCAAGACGCGGAAACCATAAGGG
>CAVKXR010000065.1:0-11089 GCA_963660275.1 Oscillospiraceae bacterium | reverse complement strand
ATGCAAGCCCTTGTCGAATACGACTGGCCGGGAAACATCCGCGAACTGGAAAACGCCATCCATCGGGCAATCGTTCTCATGGACGGAGACGAAATCGCCTACGAGAATATCTTCCCGAAAAAAAACGTCCAACCCGAAACGGCTTTTCGGCGACGCGATCTGGAAAAGATTTCCTTCGAAGAGTTCCAAAAAATCCAGAAGAAAGCGGAATGCGATTTCATCGTCGCGAAAATTCGAAAGAACGGAGGCTCGGTAAAAAAAACCGCCGAGGAATTCGGCATGATGCGCCAAGCGCTCTACGCCCATGCAGCCCGTATCGGTCTAGACATCAAGAGCATCCGAAAGGAATCTTGCTAATACGCTTCGATTCGGTAGCCTTTCTCTTCCAAAAGATTCAGGATGTTCGACCCGGAACTTACGAGATGTGCGCTCCCCACGACAAGGAAAACCTTTTGGCCCGCAACCGAAAGCGAATCGACGCTTTGCGCCATCCAGACATTTCGCTTCGCGCCGATTTCCTCTTCTAAAACATCGTCCGACACGTCCGCATCCAAGAATTTTCGAAGCCCCGGCACATCGCCGCATTTCCAGGCCTTCATGACTCCCGCAAGCATCGAATCCGCCGTCTGGATTTCCCAAAGCGTATTTTCCAGATATTCCACGCCAAGCGAGTCCCCGGTATCTGCGAAAATCCCGATCTGGGAAGCCGGAGTTTCCAAGGCAAAAATTTTCTTTCCCTGATCTTCCGCCCGCAAGAGAATTTCCCGATCAATGCCAAAATCGCCGGAAAGTCCCATCCGTTCAAAGGCCATCGCCGAAAGCGAAAACGCGACAAGCCACGGACGGAACGAATCCAGAAGCTTTGCCGAAAATCCCCACGAAAGCGCCAGCGAATCGATTCGCCGATACAGGGAATCCGGCAAGACGTCTCGCAGGCGAGCATTTTCGGGAAGCGTCCCCTTTTCCCGCACAAGGCGCTCCGTCACGGCAAGCGTCGAATCCTCGTGGATGTCGAGTTCCGCTGCGACAAGGCTCGCCGCATCAAGCGCCGAATCCACCACCGAAGCAAACGGGTAAAAGGAGGAATCCGCCACATGGATGCTTCCGAAAAGCCAGATGTCGGGCTGGTTTGCTTTCGACGCTTTCCAGAGAAGATGATTTTCGCCACACGGACGAGCCTGGAAATACGGAGGAAGCTCATCGTGCCGCCTTGAATTAACGCAGGCAAGAAATTGTACACAAAGTAACAGGCAAAACATCGAGAGGCTAAAATTCTTCATCGGATTTCCCCGCTAAAAATTCGCTTCCTGCCCACGATAGAAAACCGGAGCGCGCCAAGGCATTCGGAACGTCTTCCCGAAGACATCCCTTGCCGTCGAAGGCGATCATCCTGTCCGAAAACTTCAGCGCATAGTCCAAATGATGCGTCGAAAGCAACACGGCGACATCCTTTTCCACGGCCATTTTTTTTAAAACCCGAAAGAGGCCCAAGATGTTCGGGACATCCAGGAACGCGGTGGGTTCATCGAGAAGCAAAACTTTCGGCTCGGACGCAAGAACCCGCGCGAGAAACACCCGGGAACGTTCCCCATCCGAAAGCTCCGCGACCCGACGCATCGCAAAGGATTCCATCCCGACATTCGACAGAGCAAAGTCTATCGCCGCTTCGTCTTCTTTTGAACGTCCGTCGAGAAAACCCGAATAAGGAATCCGTCCCAAGGAGACAAACTCCCGGACACTCATGCCAAAAGGAATCCGAGCCTGGGTAAAGACCGAAGCAATCGTCTTCGCGCGTTCCCGCGGAAGAAAACTTTCGAGCGGCCTTCCGCAGAGAGAAATGTTCCCCGACAGCGGACGGAGAAGCCCGGCAAAACACCGGAGAACCGTACTCTTGCCCGTTCCGTTAGGCCCGACAAGCGACACGACCTGTCCGCATTCCAAAGCGATTTCCGTCGCAGAAAAAAGAGGCTTTCCGTACCCCGCCGAAAAGTTCTCCGCCCTTAAAATCGCATCAGCCATTTCCGTTTCCTCGTTCCGAACGCAAGAAAATCCACAGGACAATTGGCGCGCCGACAAGGCTTGTCACGCTCGACAGCGGAATCCCCGAAACAAGCCCGGACAGGAGAGCGAGGTTCGCCCCCACAAGAGCCGAAGCGGGTAACAGGACGCGGTGATTCGTCGTCCGAAAAATTCCAAAGGCGATATGCGGAGAAGCCAGTCCCAAAAAGCCAACCGGTCCGCAATAGACGGTCGAACCCGCGGCGAGAAGGCTCGCTCCGAAAAGAACGATCATCCGGGAGAACTTCACCCGGATGCCGAGCGTTTCCGCAAAGGAATCCCCGACCTGGGCAGCGTTCAAATACCTAATGCACAGAAGGCAAGGCAAGATTCCTAGCGCGGTCACAAGAACAAAGCTCCCCACGCTTGAAAGCGGCACCCTCGAAAACGAACCCAGTCCCCACGTGACAAAGCCTCGCAGCGATTCCGCAGAACTCGCCGACATCAAAAAGGCGACAACCGCATCGACGAAATAGCCGACCATCAGCCCGACAATCAAAAGCGAAACGGAATGCGTAACGAACCGCGACGCAAACAAGATTGCCAGTACAACCAAAAAAGCCCCGACCGCCGCCGCAGGAACGACGCCCAAAAAACCATTTCCGAAGCCGGCCAAAAGAACCAGCGCCACGCCCAGGTTCGCCCCGGAACTCACACCCAGGACAAAAGGTCCAGCCAGCGGATTCTTGAAAACGCTTTGCAGCACAAGCCCCGAAACGGCGAGCGACATCCCGGACAGAAACGCAGAGCACGCGTTCGGAATGCGAATCTGCCAAACGACATCCTCGGCAAAAGGCTTTCCCTTTAAAAACAGGGCGTCCCACACATCCGAAAAGCCAATCGAAGCGGAACCGCAAAAGACGGTCACTCCCAAAAGCAAGCAGACCGGCACCGCCAGAAGAAGCATCCCGAAAGCAGCCCGGCGCATTCAGACTATTTGTCGTTTACATTCAAGACGGACTTGGGCGCCTGCCCGTTTCCATCCGTCCGCAGATAGATTTCCGGAGCTACCCGATCAAAGCCTTGCAAGGCGTTCAGCCAGTTGTCGTTCAAGTCGCGGAATTCGATCTTTTCCAGATGGTACTTGAACACGTTGTCCTTGATTTCAAACTGGATGAAGTCCCAGCGTACAACCCCGCGGTCCTTGAAAACTTCCCGGGCGACAATCGTCGAATCGTTCTCGAAGCGGTAACGGGCGCGGTAGGTGTATTCGCCCGTCATCTGGTAGCGGCCCGAATCCGAATAGGTGCGGGTCGTTCCGACGAGCGTATCGTTCATCAGAAACTTGAGTTCCGCATCGCGAAAAGCGTGCCCATGCGAAAGAATCGGCGTTCTCCAGTCACCGGCAACGCGTTCCTTCATCGCCTTCTGGAAAACCGTGTCAATTTTCCACGAATCGAAATTGCTCTTGTCGTATTTCGCCCGCGGAACGTAGCTTCCCGCCTTGAGGGCTTCACGGACGCTGTCCGCCTTGACCTTTGCTACGCTGTCGGAATTGGACGCTTTGGCGTTGGCCTTGAGAGCCGCGGAAATGGAATCCATCTTGGCTTGAATCGCCTTGCCGAAATCTCCCGGCCCGCGTGTGGATATCTGCGCGGAAGACGACGAAACCTCGGCGGAAGAAGAAACGACCGGCGAAACGGGAACCTGCGCAAAGGCGAGGGAGGAAAGGCCCAAAAAGGCGAGAAGATATGTGCAAATTCGATTCAAAGGAAAACCTCTCTTGGTGGGAAATCTAGTAAAAAGTAAATTTGGGCTATGATAGACTATTCCCAAGTTCCCAGTCCATGCTATGTTCTTGAAGAGAGCCGCCTAATCCGCAACCTGGAAATTCTCAAAAGAGTCGAAGATTCCGCAGACGTCAAGATTATCTGCGCGCTCAAAGGCTACAGCATGTGGAGCACCTTTCCGCTCATCGGGAAGTATCTCGCCGGAGCGACCGCATCGAGCCTCAACGAAGCGAGACTCGCCCGGGAAGAAATGGGAAAGGAAGTGCACGTTTTTGCCCCGGTCTATCGGGAATCCGAAATCGACGAAATCCTGTCCTACGCAAACCATATCACGTTCAACAGCTTTTCCCAGTGGACTCGCTTTAAGGAAAAAACGCTCGAAAGGCACATGAGTCCCGGAATCCGCGTCAATCCGGAATTTTCCACCGTCGAAACGGACCTCTACAATCCTTGCGGCAGGTTTTCCCGACTAGGCGTCACCCGGAAAGAATTCCGACCGGAACTTCTCGAAGGCATCGAAGGCCTGCACTTCCATGCGCTCTGCGAGCAGAACGCGGATGCGCTCGAAGCGGTCCTTCAAAATTTCGAGGAACGCTTCGGGGAGTGGATTCCCCAGATGAAGTGGGTGAACTTCGGCGGCGGGCATCACATCACCCGGAAGGATTACGACGTAGAAAGGCTCATCCGCATCCTCCAGGACTTTCACAGGCGCTACCCGAACGTCCAAGTGATCCTCGAACCGGGCGAAGCGGTGGGATGGCAAACAGGCGAACTGGTCGCGACCGTCGAGGATATCGTCCACAACGAAAAGGACATCGCCATTCTGGATATTTCGGTGAGCGCACACATGCCAGACTGTCTGGAAATGCCCTACCGTCCGACAGTTCTCGGCGCAGGAAATCCCGGGGAAAAGAAGTTCGACTATCGACTCGGTGGGGACACGTGCCTTGCCGGAGACATCGTCGGGGATTATTCGTTCGACAGCCCGCTCCAAGTGGGAGACCGCATCGTATTTTTCGACATGATTCACTACACGATGGTCAAGACGACATTCTTCAACGGCGTGCCGCACCCGAGCATCGGCATCTGGAAAGACGGAAAATTCCACCTGGTCCGCCGCTTCACCTACGAACAGTTCAGGGACAGACTATGACATTTGCGCCGCCAATCTCCGTCACGACCCGTTCGGAAAAGGAAACATTCGAATGGGCGAAAGGTTTCGCGAAAACGCTTGAAAAAGGTTCCGTCGTCGCCCTGTACGGAACGCTCGGCGCCGGGAAAACCGTCGTCAGCCGCGGCATCTGCGCGGGCCTCGGATTCTCCGGGCAGGTCAATTCCCCGACTTACACGATCGTCCACGAATATCCCAATCCAACGATGCCCATTTTCCATCTGGACCTTTATCGTCTGCCGCCGCATGCGGATCTCGGGGAAATCGGGGTTGATTATTACATGGCGCAAAAAGGCGTCACCCTCATCGAGTGGCCCGAACGCCTAGACGACACTTCGGGAATCACTCACCGTCTGACAATTTCTGTCGGAAACGCTGACGACCGGACCATCACCGTCGAAACTATTTCGCCGCGGTAGAATCCGCTTCCGTCGGAGCGTCTTTCGAAAGCCTGTCCGCAAAAGCCGCTTCGAGCGTTCCCCACTCCGACGCCTCTTCCGAGGAAAGAAGTACGGGCTTTTTGAATTCCCGCATCGCCGAAAGGGCCTTTGCCGTATCCGCCGTCTGCAGGGCCGCTCGGACATCTTCCAGAATATATTCCTGGGTATTCTGCAAATCCTGGATTGCGCCTAGACGGATGACGCGCAAGCTGTCGAGTTCGTTCGGCACGTAACTCAAGTCCCAGGTGCTGTCGTAGCAAGCCTTCGCCGCAAGCAGATCGCCCCCGTCATAGAGAAGCGCGCAGCGGGCAAAGAGTTCGGAACTTTCCTGCTTCGTGTACTGGTAATACTTGTAGCCGCCAACGATCGCGCCGATGATGAGCAAGATGACAAGCGCATCCTGCCACCCGATAAATCCCGAGATTTCCACTTTCTTCTTGCCGTTCTCGGAACCTTCTTCCCCGTCATCCTCGTCTAGCGGATTTTTCTTGCCCATGATATTGATAAAGCTCAGCATAGTCACTCCTATTTTTTGATACGCCCGAGGGCCTTGAACGCCTCCGCGTACAGATAGATTTGCCTGAGAAGGCTAGCGAAACCGTTCGCCCGCGTCGGGGAAAGCCCGGTCTGCAGACCGATTTTCTGAAAGAACGCCGGATCCGCGGCGAGGATTTCGTCCGGAGTCCGGTTGTCGTAAATTTTTAGCGCCAAGGCACCGAGACCGCGACTTATCAGCGGATTTGCGGCCCCGACTTCCGTGTCCATGTGCAAATGCAAGACGCCGTTTGCAAATTCCGGGACAAGGAACATCTTCGAAGCGCATCCCGAAACGAGAAACTTTTCGTTCCGCAACGCGGGATCCATTCCCGGATGTTCCCGGGCGAGCTTCAGCAGATATTCCCACTTGTCGTCCGGCGACGTAAAGCCTGCAAACGCCGAGCGGATTTCATCTTCAACTTCCTGAATGCTTTTCATCGAAAGAGCCTTGTTAAATAAAGAAAGAACGCATTTTCCAGAGAATGCGCGGAGATGCGGAAAGCACCGTCCAGAAGATGCGGAAGAGCGACCTTTTTTTCTCGGGAATCGAAGCGAGACGGTGGGCGGCGCGGTCAAACTCCGCGTCGGTGATGCTCGCAAAGCCTTTTTTCGCACGGTGAAAGTTCCGGTGGGTCTTGCCCTGGATTTTTCGCCAGCGGACAAGAGCTTCCTTTTCCGCAGAGAGACGTTCCGCATCCGACGAAGCGGCTAGCCATTCCAGAACGCACTCGGCGGCGATCTTTCCGCTTTTCAGCGCTTCCACGATTCCGGACCGGCTTATCGGGTTAACCGTACTCGCCGAATCCCCCGCCTTGAAAACGCCAAGAGCCGCAATGGGATTATCCGACTGTCCGCACGGAATCGCTCCGCCGTGGACGGAGAGAATTTTCGCATCGGGAAATTCGTTCGCGATGAATTTTTTGAGCGTCGAAAGCGGCGGGTGAGACTTCAAAAATTCCCTGCCATCGACAAGCCCGATATTGACGGTCTTTCCGTCCCGCGGGAAAATCCAGCCGTAACCGCCGGCAAAATATTTTTGCCCAAAGAAGAGCTCGATGCGTTTTTCATCGTGGGGAACGTTTTCCGCAATGGCGAATACGGCGGATTCCAAATCAAAGTTTCCCTGTTCCAAGGATTCAAGCCCGGGAACGCCCCGCGTGATTTTCGCCCCAGGCCCCGTCGCATCGATAATTGTCCGGGTCTTTAAAACGGCGGATTCTCCGTCTGCGCAAACGGAAACGCTCCACAACCCATCCGGATTCCGTTCGATTTTTTCGACCGCATTTTCAAAATGACATTCCACGCCACGTTCCGCGGCCTTTTCCGCCATTTCGCGGTGAAACATGGCGCGGTTCAGAATCAGCCCGCAGTCTTCCTGGAAATATCCTACGCGCGTCATATCCGGCGACGTAAAATAGACGCCATCGAGATGCTTCCGCACCCAGGATTCGTCCGGTTTCCAGTAGCGGGAAAAAATCTTTCTTGAAACCGCTTCGGCGCAAGCGACAGGTTCTTTCCACGGCGACTTTTTATCGAGAAGCAGCACAGAAATGCGACCGGAGGAAGCCTTTTGAAGACAGTTTGCGGCATAGAGACCGGCAGGGCCTGCACCGCACACGATCACATCGTAAAAATTCTTCAAATAATGCGCCATGGCGCCTAAAATAGCTTTTTTGTGGACCGCTCCCATCTTTTTTTTATCCGAGGGCCGTTTTTTAATTTATTTTAGAGTGGTCAAAATTTTGTTTGGACTCTTAAAAAGGATACGAAATGAATAGGCACTTCCATTTGAAATCCAAATTCGGCGTCTTGCTGTTCGCCACACTCACGGCCAGCGCCTTTGCGCAGCAGACCGACTGGAGCGGCAAGAACATCGACGTTTCTCTCCGCGACAAGCGAATCGACGGTTTCAATTTTGAAAACGCAAAAGCGGTCAAGAACGTGACCAACTTCCAGCGTGCGAACGCAACCGCCCAACCGGTTTCCTTCCGCGGCGCGGACCTGCGCGAGGTCGGATTCCAGAACGCCGTGATGAACAATCCGGATTTCCGTGAAGCCAACCTGGAAAATGCGATTCTTTCGGGGGCGGACCTGCGCGGCTCCGACTTCAAGGGCGCAAACCTGAAGGGGGCGAACCTCTACCGGGCGACCCTCCTCGATTCGAGATTCCCCAAGGCCAACCTCGAAAACGCCCGCCTCGATGCGATGAAAGTCTCTGACCAGGCCGACTTCTCGAAGGCGAACCTCAAGAACGCTTCTTTCATCGACATTGACCTGACACAAGCGGACTTCAGCGATGCGGACCTTACCAACACGAACTTCTCCCGTTCCCTGATGGGTGCAGCGAACCTTTCGGACGCGATTATCGTGAAGACAGACTTCACGGCGTGCAACCTTATCAACGCGGACTTCGGCGGCGTGGAACTCCGCGACGTGAACTTCACCAAGGCCGGCCTTTCCAAGGCGGACTTCGGCGGCGCCAAGTTCCTCAACGTGAACATGCAGAGCGCGGACCTTTCCCTCACGAACTTCAACGACGTCGACCTGTCCAAGGTACAGCTGCAAAAGGCTTCCTTTGCGCAATCCACCGTCAAGAACATGAAGTTCAGCGGACAGGACCTTTCCGGTGTCATCTTCGACAAGGGGACCGTTACGAAGAGCGAGTTTGAAAAGGCCAAGATGAACAAGGTTTCGTTCTTCGACGGCGAAGCGAGCAAGAGCATCTTCCGCGGAGCCATTATGCAGAAGGCGATTTTCGACGGAACATACGTGTTCAAGGACATCTTTGACAACGCCGACCTGACGAAGGCGAACTTCTCGAACTCCACGATCAACCGCACGAGCTTCGACCTCGCTACCCTGACCGGCGCGAATTTCTCCGGTGCGAAGCTTGAAAAGGTCACTTTCCTGAACGCCAACATGCAGAATGCGAAGTTCGACGCGGACACCAAGATGGACGATGTCGATTTCTCGGGTGCGGATCTTTCCAACGCCCACATCGAAAAGTTCACGGCGAAGAAGGTCATCTACGACGCCAAGACCAAGTTCCCGGCAGGCTTCGAACCGCGGCAATACGGCTTCACCAAGCTCGGAGAAAAGGCGGCAAGCGTCACCGTCGAGAAGTCCGCGACACCGGACCAGCCGAAAAAGAAGAAAAAGCGCAAAAAGACCGCTGACGCTGCCGCCGGCATCTAAAAGTTTTTGATTTTTGACAAAAGCTGTCACTTTTTCAAGGTGGCGGCTTTTTATTTTTAAACCATGCCAAAAAGAGAAACCGAATTTGTCTGTTCCGAATGCGGCGAAGTCTCGCCGAAGTGGGCGGGAAAATGCCCGCATTGCGGTTCCTGGAGTTCACTTATCGAACGCACCGTCGAAAACAAGCTTACACGCCGCGGACTAGGACACAACGCTCTCGACGCGGAAGGGCTTTCCGGGATTCCGCGAAAAATCTCGGAAATCGAAACGACCGCGACCAAACGCCTGAGCACGGCCATTCCCGAATTCGACAGGACGCTCGGCGGCGGGCTCGCTCCGGGTTCCTTCGTCCTCATCGGGGGCGATCCGGGAATCGGCAAATCAACGCTTGTCCTGCAGACGCTTTCGACGATGTCCGCTGCCGGCGTCAAAGCCCTATATGTAAGCGGCGAGGAAAGCGCGGTCCAAGTCAAGCTGCGGAGCGAACGGCTCGGGGTATCGGGCAGCGACCTGTGGCTTCTGTGCGAGACGAATCTCGACCGCATCCTCGAAAAGGCCAAGGCGATTCAACCCGAGATTCTGGTCATCGATTCCATCCAGACGATTTACAATGCGGACTTGCCGGGGACGCCGGGGAGCGTTTCGCAGCTTCGGGAATGTACGCTTTCGCTGATGGTTTTCGCCAAGAACACAGGCTGCATCACCATTCTAGTCGGGCACGTGACCAAGGACGGGCAAATCGCCGGACCGCGGATTTTGGAGCATATGGTCGATACGGTCGCTTATTTCGAAGGGGACCGCAATAACCAATACCGGATTCTGCGCACCATCAAGAACCGTTTCGGCGCAACAGACGAAATCGGCGTTTTCGAGATGACTTCGAAGGGACTCGAAAGCGTAAACAATCCGAGCAAGATTTTTCTGGACGCGGCAAACAGGAACGCACCGGGAAGCGTCGTAAGCTGTACGATCGAAGGCTCGCGAGCGATGCTGTTCGAAACCCAGGCCCTCGTAAACCAGTCGAACTATGCTGTCGCGCAGCGCGTCGCAGCCGGAATCGACCCGAAGCGTCTCACGATTATTCTCGCCCTGCTCGACAAGTTCGGCGGCATCCCGCTCGGGAATTCCGATGTCTTTGCAAGCATCGCCGGCGGTCTCAAAATTTCGGACACGGGAACCGACCTTGCGTTAGCGCTAGCTCTTGTCTGCAACCATCTGGGAATCGCGCTTCCTCCGCATACAATCGTCATCGGCGAGCTGGGACTTTCGGGAGAAATTCGCTCCGTAAGCCAGACGGACCTGCGCATCAAGGAAGCGGAACGGCTCGGATTCGAACGGATTATCCTGCCCGCAGCCGCCAAAGTTTCCAAATCGTCAAAGATTGAAATTATCCGGATTGGACGTTTAGAAGAAGCGGTAGAATTTGTGCGAAACGGTCTGTAGGAGTTTAGAAACGAGCAAGATCCGCTAGTTTTCCACTTCTACTTCGTCGGGATTCGTGACGCGGACTTCGATCCGGCGGTTCTGTCTGCGGCCTTCTTCCGTATCGTTTGAAGCCTTCGGGCGGGAATACCCGTAGCCCACCGCCGTGACGCGGTCCTTTGAAATTCCCTTGCGGATCATATAGTCCCGGACGCTGTTCGCCCGGTCCTCGGAAAGTTTCTGGTTGAATTCCTCGCCACCTTCGGAACTCGTATGACCTTCGATCTCGACTTTCGCCTTCGCATTTTTCTTGAGGCCGGCAATCGTCCGGTCAAGCGTAGCCAAGGACGACGGAACAAGCTCTGCGCTTCCCGCCCGGAATGAAATTCCCGAAAGCTCGGCACGCGTATCGTCGAAAGCGACATTAACCGAACCGTAACTCGCACGCGGAGAAACGTATGGCGTCTCGCCGCATTCAAAAGGCCCGGTCAGGCTTTCGCAAAGAATCCGGTAGGAATCTTCGCGCGGAATAAGGA
>CAVKXR010000064.1:0-11271 GCA_963660275.1 Oscillospiraceae bacterium | reverse complement strand
ATCTCTGATAAACCGTCCAAATCTTGTACGAATTAACCCGACCTGGCGATTCAATCTGATTTCAAAAGATCCTGACGACAACAAATTCGTAGATTGTGCGATTTGCGGAATGGCCGAATATATCGTTTCAAACGACCATCATTTCGAAGCGTTAAAACAAATTGATTTTCCTGTCGTTTCGGTTCTTTCTATTCAAGAGTTTACAAAGGAAATTTCAGAAAAATCGGAATAAAAAGCAACGTTTTTTCGTTCAAGAAATCGAGACTTTTTCGTTCGGCACAAAGTCAAACATCGCCCGCATCAAGAAAGTCCTCATCAACAAGGAACTCGTCGAACTCCGAAAGGGCGGTCTTTACATTGACCGACCCTGTGTTTCTAAAATAGTTCAGGAGGTTTTGAAAGGCACGCTAGAAAGCGAGCCTTTTCAATTTATTTTCTAAGCGGGATTAATCTTTGAGACAGCGGATGGAAGAACGATTTCCACAATATTCATCTGATGAAATCAACCAATCATTATAATGCAAACGCCAACACTCAAAAAAGCCAAATAAGCTGATATATGATACACTCATAAACGAAGCTTCATAGCGATGTTTTGTAGCAGGAAGCGCGCTGAATCCAAAAAGATCCGAACCATTTCCGTTTTCCGCCCAATCTACGGTGGTCTTTAATGCGTATCCTATAGATGTAGAATCATCCATCCAGAAAGTGACAAAAGATTTCAAAGCTTCCCATTCCGCACGATTCGGTAGATGCCATCCTTCCGGACAAATCCCCCGTACAGGATGCGATAGCGCAAGACATGGATCAGCCTCAATTAAGCCCATATTTTCGGCATAAGCCGTACCTAAACCACAACCCTTACCGTTTTCGCTAAAAAGAGCCGCCGAATCCACTGCAGCGGACAATAAATAGAGGCGTCCATATTTTTCACAGTTTTCAACTTTGTTGTCATAACAGAAACTTGAAGAATCCAATTCCTGCGTTTTCACCATATAGGCGTAATTCAAGTTCTCCGCCATCCAGGTTTGGTCACCGATTTCCACCGTCCGATAGACTTGCCCATCACGAGCATCCGTCAATTCGCCGTACGAAATTTCCGGGTTCATCAATGCCCAGTTCGCCTTGTCGCTTGAGCTGGAAACATCAGCAGAAGAACTGCTTTCGGCAATTGACGATGATAAATCAACGACCGCAGAACTTAAAGCGGGAATAATTTCTCCAGAGCTGGAACTGAGTTCCCGATCCCCGCTAGAAGAACAAAAATTGTCTGCCGAAGAAAAGATCTCCACAGAGGAAAGGGCTTCTTCGCTTGAAGAGCTTTCCATTCCTCCCGCCGATGTCCCGCTATCGTCCCCGCAGGCAACGACAAAAATTGTGCACATAACAAAAAACAGAAGCGCATAGGCGTTCTTCATGTTTTTTCCTCCTTCGATTGTGAATTTTTTATGAATGAATCAAGCTTCCATACTGCACAAATCAGCAGCCCCCCCCCCCTATACAGAGCAAGAGGCTTGAACCATTCATCCATTTGCCAAATGCCGGGTAAAGAGAGCTGTCTAATCCGATGAAGCATACGATAAAAATACTAAAGCGCAGGATTTTTGCAACCCATAAAAAATTCCAACATAAAAAGCCCCGCTTTGCAGCAGGGCTTTTTCCAAAACAAAGGATTAAACGGTATTAGAAGCGGAAGTGCGCAAAGGCGCGGTTCGCTTCGGCCATCTTGTGCACGTCCTGCTTCTTGCGAACGGCATTGCCTTCGTTGTTCTTGGCAGAAACGAGTTCCGCGGCAAGACGTTCGGCCATGTTCGCTTCGGTGCGGTTACGGGCAGCGTCAAGCAGCCAGCGGAGAGCCAGAGCCTTGGCACGGTCCGGAGCAACTTCCATCGGCACCTGGTAGTTTGCACCACCGATACGGCGGGACTTCACTTCGAGCTTCGGCTTGATGTTTTCAAGGCATTCTTCGAACTTTTCGAGCGGCGAACCTTCGCCTTCCACCTTCTTGTTCAAGATGTCGAGAGCCGTGTAAACAATCTGTTCCGCAATCGTCTTCTTGCCCTGCTTAAGGACCACACCGATAAGTTCCGTGATAAGAACGGAGTGATAACGCGGATCCGGAATGGTGTGCTTGTGAATGGTCTTTCTTCTTCTAGACATAGAGCCCTTCCTTTACTTCTTCGCCGGAGCTTTTCTCTTGACGCCGTACTTGGAACGCGCCTGGTTACGACCGTTCACTGCCTGGGTATCGAGCGTGCCGCGGATGATGTGGTAACGGACACCCGGAACATCCTTGACACGACCACCGCGGATAAGAACGATGGAGTGTTCCTGGAGGTTGTGGCCTTCGCCCGGAATATAGGCGGTCACTTCCATCTTGTTCGAAAGGCGGACACGCGCAATCTTACGAAGAGCGGAGTTCGGCTTTTTCGGCGTGGTGGTATAGACACGGGTGCAGACACCGCGCTTTTGCGGGCTTTGCTTCAAAGCCGGCGAAGCGGTTCTGTTGAGAATTTTCTCGCGGCCCTTGCGGACGAGCTGTTGTATAGTTGGCATTTTTCTGTTTCCCTAATTTTGGAAGTCCAAATATAGTTCTTTTTCGAATAATTTCAAGTTTTACCTCTCGATTATTCGAGATTTTCACCATTATCTTCCGAGGCTTCGGAACCGGTATCCGGCATCGTAAAGGCGATACCGCCGTTTTGGTCTTCGCTGTTCTGAGCCTTGGCAGCGCGTTGTGCAGCGGCTTCCGCTTCGGCATCGGCATCGATGACCACAACGTCACGCAAGTGGCGCGCACCCGTTCCGCAAGGAATCAAGTGTCCCATGATGACGTTTTCCTTAAGACCCATCAACGGATCCACACTACCTTCGATAGCAGCACGAGTGAGGATCTTGGTTGTTTCCTGGAAGGACGCCGCGGAGATGAAGCTATCCGTCGAAAGCGAAGACTTGGTGATACCGAGGAGCATCGGGGAACCCGAGGCCTCCTTCTTGCCTTCCTTTTTCAACGAATCGTTTTTCACGCGCAAGCGCGCCTTGGAGATTTCTTCATCTAGCAAGAGATCGGAATCCCCAGGATCGGAAATTTTAACCTTACGCATCATCTGGCGGACAATGCATTCGATATGCTTATCGGCGATGGCCACGCCCTGCAGGCGATAGACAGCCTGGATTTCGTTTACCAGGTGACGCTGTACCGCTTCGGGGCCTTGCACACGGAGAATGTCATGCGGATCCACGGAGCCGTCGCAAATCTTCTGGCCTCTGCGGACACGGTCGCCTTCGAGAACCGCCAAGTGACGTCCGCGGGGAACGAGAACGCTCGATTCTTCGTCGCCGTTCTTGATAATCACCTTCTGGTTGCCGCGTTCTTCGTTGCCGTAAGAAACGATACCGTCGATCGGGGCGATGACCGCCACATTCTTCGGAATGCGCGCTTCGAAAAGCTCCGCGACACGGGGAAGACCGCCGGTAATGTCCTTGGTCTTTCCGACTGCACGGGGAAGCTTCGCGAGAATTTCGCCCGGTTCCGCCTTGTCGCCTTCGTGAACCGTCAGAATGGCTCCATCCGGCAGGTAGTAAACACCCTGGCGTTCACCGCTCGCATCGACAACGTTTATCGCCGGACGGTGCTTGCCATGGCGGTCGCTGATGACAGTCCACGTTTCCACACCGGTCACATCGTCCTTATCGACGCGGTAAGTCGTATTTTCAATCAAATCGACGAACTGAATTTTACCGCTAGCGTTGCTGAGGACGGGCTGGGTATAAGGATCCCATTCAAAGAGCTTGGCATCCTTCTTGACTGCATCGCCGTCGTTTACATAGAGCGTTGCGCCATAAGGAATCTGCCAACGTCCCTTATTGATTCCGGTAGAGTCAAAGATGACAAGTTCGCCCATCCGGCTCACCACGACCTTGTTTCCGCCATGTTCGAGCGTATTGACGTTTTCGAGTTCAATCCGGCCATCGACCGGAGCGCTCTTCGAATTTTCGACAGTCAGACGGCTCGAAGCACCACCGATATGGAACGTTCTCAACGTCAGCTGCGTACCCGGTTCACCGATGGACTGCGCCGCGATAACGCCGACCGCTTCGCCCAGATCGACCGGGCGACCGGAAGCCAGCATACGCCCGTAACACTTGGCGCAGACGCCGTTGCGCGCTTCGCAAGTCAGAACCGAACGCATCTTCACATGTTCAAGACCGGTAGCGGAAATTTTCGGAAGGTCGCGTTCCGTGACAAGTTCGCCAGCCTTGACGATGACTTCGCCCGTGACCGGGTGCACGATATCTTCGACCGGAGCGCGTCCCAAAAGGCGTTCTTCGAGCGAGATGATCGTATCGTCGCCGTCCTTGTAAGCGGAAATGTCGATGCCGTCCTTCGTATGGCAATCTTCCTCGACGATGACAAGGTCCTGCGCCACATCGACCAGACGACGGGTCAGGTAACCGGCATCAGCCGTTTTCAGAGCGGTATCGGCCAGACCCTTGCGGGCACCGTGCGCCGAAATGAAGTATTCCATTTCGTTTAAGCCTTCGCGGAAGCAGGACTTAATCGGGTTTTCGATAACTTCCTGACCGCCGAGCTGCTTTGTCGGCTTCTGCATCAAGCCGCGCATACCGGACAGCTGCTTAATCTGTTCCCGGCTACCACGAGCTCCGGAATCCGCCATCATATAGACCGGATTGAAACCGTCGCGGTCATGGGAAAGAAGATCCCACTGCTTGGCAGCCACATCGCTTGTAGTCTTGGACCACACGTCGATAATCTGGTTATAACGTTCACCGTCGGTAATCACGCCGTCTTCGTAAAGTTCGCGGATGCGGTTGACCTTTTCCGTCGCCTTGTCGAGCATTTGCTGCTTCTCGGGCGGAATGATCATTTCCGCAATGGCAACGGACGAACCCGAAATCATGGCCCACTTGTAACCGAGAGCCTTGAGATCGTCGAGGTATTCGACCGTTACGCGGTTTCCCGTGCGACGATACAGATCGTCGATGGACTTCGCAATAACCTTCTTGCCGAAAGTTTCATTCGCAAATCCGACATCGTTCGGAATGATTTCGTTCAGGATGATGCGTCCCATTGTCGTCTTGATGAGGGACGGAGCCTTCAGCGTGAGGAACTTGATCTTCTGGCCAGCCTTCGCCACGACATCGCGGTTGCCGTTATCGTCCGGCTGTTCCATGAGACAGGGCGTGTCCATTTCGAGCGCACCCATATAGACCTTTCGGCCAGCGGGAAGCTGGAGATAGCACTCGGCATTCAAATCGATAACGCCGTTTCCATAAGCGCGGAGAGCTTCGGCAGCGTCGTAGAAACGCATCCCGGCACCCTTGCGGTTCGGACGAGGCTTCGAGATATAGTAGAGCCCGAGCACGATGTCCTGTCCCGGAACAGCGATCGGCTGACCGGAAGCCGGATGCAGAATGTTGTTCGACGAAAGCATGAGGACGCGGCATTCGAGCTGCGTTTCAAAGGAAAGCGGAAGGTGCACTGCCATCTGGTCACCGTCAAAGTCCGCATTGAAAGCGGTACAGACGAGCGGGTGCAGACGGATAGCGCTGCCTTCGATGAGCTTCGGATAGAAAGCCTGGATACCCAAGCGGTGAAGGGTCGGTGCGCGGTTCAACATCACCGGATGGTCTTCGATAATCTGTTCGAGAGTATCCCAGACTTCAGGTTTCTCCTCATCGACATACTTCTTTGCCGCCTTGAGCGTATAGACAACGCCTTCTTCTTCCAGACGCTGGATGATGAACGGCTTGTAAAGTTCGAGAGCCATCCGTTTCGGAAGCCCGCACTGGTGCATCTTCAGTTCCGGTCCGACAACAATGACGGAACGTCCGGAGTAGTCCACGCGCTTGCCGAGGAGGTTCATACGGAAACGCCCCTGCTTGCCCTTCAGAAGTTCGGAAAGCGACTTGAGCGGACGGTTGGAACCGGCGCGCGCCGTGCGACGACCGCTATCGAACAGCTGGTCCACCGCTTCCTGGAGCATCCGCTTTTCGTTGCAGAGAATCACGTCCGGAGCCTTGATGTCGATAAGCTTCTTCAGACGGTTGTTGCGGTTGATGACCCGACGATAGAGTTCGTTCAGGTCGGAAGTCGCAAACCGGCCACCGTCCAGCGGAACCAGAGGACGCAAGTCAGGCGGAATCACCGGAAGAACATCCAGGATCATCCATTCAGGCTGGTTCGAAAGGTTCTTCGCCTGCGCCGGATACATCCTGCGGAATTCGCACAAGGCATCGAGCAAGTCAAATTCCTTGCCTTCGCACTTCGCTTCGTAGCCACCCTTGCGTTCCCCGTCAGAACCGATAACGCCATACTTGAAGTCTTCGACCTTTTCGGCGAGTTCCTTCGCCCACGGCATATCGCTGTTTTTCTTCTTTTCCGGATTCTCGTAGTAGGAATAGAAGTCGTCCATCTGGGACTTCTTGAACGCTTCGACGATTTTCAGGCGCTTGATAGCCTCGTCGCGCTTCGTCTTGGACTTGGACTGGGCTTCCACGCGGAGTTCGTCCGAAAGTTTGACAAAATCGACCTGGGCGAGAAGCTGCTTCAAAGCGGCAGCGCCCATCTTTGCCGAGAAATGCCGTCCCTCCCTTTCGAGGTCGATGTACTTGTTCTCGTCGATGAGTTCGTTCGGAGCCAAATCCGTATCGCCCGGATCGAGAACGATATACTTCTCGTAGTAGATGACGTTGTCGAGGGACTTGGTATCCAGATTCAAAAGAGCGCCGAGTACGCAGGGCTGGTTCTTGACAAACCAGACATGCGCAAGCGGAATGGCGAGTTCGATGTGTCCCATGCGCTCTCGACGAACCTTGGAATGGGTAACTTCCACGCCGCAGCGGTCGCAGATAACGCCCTTGAAGCGAATCCGCTTGTACTTGCCACAGTTGCATTCCCAGTTCTTGACCGGTCCGAAGATGCGTTCGCAGAACAGACCGTCGCGTTCCGGCTTGAAAGAACGGTAATTGATCGTTTCTGGCTTGGTGACTTCACCATAAGACCACTGACGAATCAATTCAGGAGAAGCGAGGTGAATGGAAACTTCACCATTATTGCTTTCAGAATAATCGAAAGTTTCTTCTGACATATTACTTTTCTCCAATAGTCTTGATGTCAAGGCAGAGCGAACGGACTTCGCGAATCATCACGTTGAACGATTCGGGGATGCCCGGCTCCGGCGTATTCTTGCCGTGGACAATCGCGTCGTAAATCTTGGAACGGCCCATCACGTCGTCGGACTTCACCGTGAGAAGTTCCTGGAGCGTGTAGGCGGCACCGTAGGCTTCGAGAGCCCAAACTTCCATTTCACCGAAGCGCTGGCCACCGAACTGGCTCTTACCGCCGAGCGGCTGCTGCGTCACAAGCGCATACGAACCGATCGAACGGGCGTGGATCTTGTCTTCCACCAAGTGTCCGAGCTTGAGGTAATACATGTAGCCAATCGTCACCGGGTTCAGGAAGGCTTCGCCGGTACGGCCATCATAAAGTTTCGCCTTGCCGATGATATGCCCGTTTTCCGGATCCATCTTGTAATCGACAATCGGCATCTTCTGGTAAGCCTTTTCAAGTTCGCCGACGATATCGTCAAACGATGCGCCGTCAAACACAGGCGTTGCAATCTTCATACCGAGAACCTTCGCGGCCCAGCCCAGATGGACTTCAAGAACCTGACCGACGTTCATACGTGACGGAACGCCCAGCGGGTTCAGGAGAATCTGGATCGGACGACCGTCTTCGGTAAACGGCATATCCTCAACCGGCACGATCTTCGACACGCAACCCTTGTTACCGTGGCGACCAGCCATCTTGTCACCCACCGAGAGACGACGTTTCTTGGCAATATAGACTTTCACCGTCTGGAGAACGCCGGGCTTGAGTTCATCGCCCTTCGTCACCTTGTCGATTTCCTTTTCCATCGTCCGGGTCAGGCGATCGACCGACTCGCGAGCAACGGTAAGCAGGCTAGAAGCCTTTTCCTGAACTTCTTCATCGTCGCGGGCAAAAACCGAAGACGGAGCGAGCGACAGAAGATCCAGGCTGCGGAGCGTCCTTTCCGAAAGGGTCGAACCTTCCGGGATGCGGACTTCATGCGTATCGAAATCGACGATATTTCCCGAAGTCTTGCCGACAAGCATCCCGACCATCGCGTTTGCGCAGGTATTCTTGATCTTGTCGATATCGGCCTGGAACTTTTCCTTGATTTCGTTGATTTTTTCCTGGTCCTCGGCGCGGCTCTTCTTGTCGTTATGATCCTTGCGGCTAAAGACGCGAGTTTCAATGACGACGCCTTTCATGCCCGGAGGAGCGACAAGCGATGTATCGCGGACATCGCCCGCCTTTTCGCCAAAGATAGCACGGAGCAGGCGTTCTTCCGGGGAAAGTTCCGTTTCGCCCTTCGGCGTCACCTTGCCGACGAGAATGTCGTCCGCATGGACTTCCGCACCGACTCGGATAATTCCGCGTTCATCGAGATTTTTCAACGCATCTTCACCGACATTCGGAATTTCGCGGGTGAGTTCTTCCGGTCCGCGTTTCGTTTCGCGGACTTCCACCTCGTATTCTTCGATGTGGATAGACGTGAAAGCGTCCTTGATAGCGAGTTCTTCGGAAACAATAACCGCATCTTCGTAGTTGTAACCGTTCCACGGGATAAACGCGATGAGGATGTTCTTTCCGAGAGCGAGTTCGCCGTGATCCGTCGAAGCTCCGTCGGCGAGGACATCGCCTTTCTTTACGAAATCGCCGACATTCACAACAGGCTTCTGATTGATGCAGGAATCCTGGTTGGAACGTTCAAACTTGCGCAGTTTATATTCGTCAATCGGTTCGTGATCGAGGAACTCGAAGTTTTCGCCAAGGCCTTCAAGCGGCTGGAATTCACCGTTTGCATCAAGCGTTCCGCGTTCCACGACAACCGTTGTCGCATCGACAAACTTGACGCGACCTTCATGCTTCGCACGGACAACCGTTCCCGAATCCAGAGCGGCACGGCGTTCAAGACCTGTCCCCACAACCGGAGCTTCCGAGCGGAGCAGCGGCACGGCTTGACGTTGCATGTTCGAACCCATCAGGGCACGGTTAGCGTCATCGTGTTCGAGGAACGGAATCAGACCGGCAGCGACCGAAATAATCTGCTGCGGAGAAACATCCATCAGGTCGATACGAGAGCCGACGGATTCTTCATCCAAGGCGTTCACATCGATTTTCGGAACAGAACCTTCGGCAAAGCGTCCGGAATCGTCAACTTCACCGCCCGGGATAACGCGCGCCTTGAGCGGATACTCATCCTTCTCGCGAACCATCACGAAATCTTCCGCAAAAGCGGCAAGCTGGTGACGCTCGGAAATGTTCTTTTTCTCTTCTTCCGTCGAAGCGTCCGCGAGCATCGAATCGAACAGCGGGTCAAATGCAGCGGAAACAAGAGCCGTATTCGCCGGAGCGATGTTAAACGCATCTTCCTCGTCCGCCGTCAGATAGACGATGAAAGACGAAACCACTTCATAAAGCATCGAGGAGACAAGGACATAATCCGCCTTGCCGGAGAAAGCCTCGAGCGGCGTTCCGTTGCGAACAAAGTAACTAGAACCGTCCGCGTTCTTGAATTCGAAGACCTTGTTTACAAAGGAATCGAACAGTACGCGCTGGTTGCCGTCGAGATTCGAGCGGACCTCCGCAATTTCCTTCGCGGAAAGTTCGAGTTGCACAAACAGGCGCGGTTCACGGACAAAGCCCTTGTAAAGTCCGAAATGCCATTTCTCTTCGGGGAAATAGCAGGATTTGCCCTTGGAATCCTTGAACTCCATCAGGCCGACCACGCGATAAGGCGTTTCGATAAAGCCAAAATGGTTCACCACGGCAAAGGTGGCGAGCGAGTTGATAAGACCGATGTTCGGACCTTCCGGGGTCTCAATCGGGCAAAGGCGACCATAATGCGTATAATGAACGTCACGGACTTCAAAGCCTGCGCGTTCACGCGAGAGGCCTCCCGGACCGAGAGCCGAAAGACGGCGCTTGTGCGTCAGCTCGGAAAGCGGGTTCATCTGGTCCATGAACTGCGAAAGCTGGCTCGAACAGAAGAACGCCTGCACAACGGAATTCACCGTCCGCGTATTCACCAGGTCGCGCGGAGTCGGGGTTTCATTATCGCCCGAAGTGAAGTTTTCACGGATAACGCGGCTCATGCGGGAAAGTCCCACCGAGAGCTGGTTTGCGACAAGTTCGCCGACGGAACGCGTACGACGATTGCCCAAATGGTCGATATCGTCTAGGTTGTAGCCGTCAAGGTCGCAATAAAGCCCCACCATATATTCGATGATGCCGAGGAAATCCGCTTCCGTCATCGTCATCGTGTTGAGAGAGGGCTTCGAAAGGTTGTTTTCCGAAAGAATCTTTTCAATCGCCGGCGTATAGACTTTCGCATTCAAGCGGTAACGTCCCACTTCGCCCAAGTCATACTTGCGCGGATCGTCGAGGAACGTACTTTCGAATGCGATTTGAGCCGTCGCCATATTCGGAGCCTCTTCCTGGGACTGGTGCATCACAAAGTAGATGAGCTTCAAGGCATCTTCTTTCGTCTTGCACTTGTCGGCGAGAAGCGTATTGTGAATCAGCAGGTTTTCTTCATTCTTTGCCAGGAACGAAACTTCGAAGAGTCCGCTTTCCGTCAAACGGGCGGCGCACTTATCGTCAAACACGCGGTTCGCGTCGAGAATGACTTCGCCCGAAGAGGTGTCGATTACATCCGCTGCGACAATGCGGCCATAATACTGGTCCATGTCTCCGACAGAGAGTGTGACCTTTTCCTGGTTCTTGTAGAACAGGGAGATGATTTCAGCGGTCGTTTCAAAACCGATGCAACGGAGAAGAGCGGTCGCGGGAATTTTCTTCTTGCGATCGATAATCAGATAAAGGATATCGCCGTCCGTGTTGAATTCCACCCACGCCCCGCGATGCGGGATGATACGGCTCTTGTAATTGGAACGCCCGTTGGGGAGCAGTTCTTCGTCAAAGCTCACGCCAGGAGAACGGTGCAACTGGGAAACGACGACGCGCTCCGCACCGTTGATGATAAACGTTCCGTTGTCCGTCATGATCGGAAGTTCACAAATCAGGACATCGTTTTTAATTTCTTCCTTCAGCTTGCGATCTTCTCCATCTTCCTCAAAGACCTGGAGCGAAAGATTCGCATGCAGCGGAATGGAGTGTGTTAGACCGCGTTCACGGCATTCACGGAGACTGTACTTGGG
>CAVKXR010000063.1:0-11399 GCA_963660275.1 Oscillospiraceae bacterium | reverse complement strand
GAGTTGCGAAAGGCCAAGGTTCCCCCTACCTTGCAACCACCCCCTAGGCCACGCACTTCAGAATTTAGGGACGCAAACATTTAAGCTTTTCGGGAAGCGGGGTTCCAAGCATAGTGCGTTGCCTCATTCTGGTACGTTGTCATTCCCCATGTCATTCCCCGGCTTGTCCGCCGCGGCGGACGCAGACCGGGGAATCTCTGGGATTGCCGGGTCTATGCCCGGCAATGACACGTTCAGCGAGTTGTTTTCTGTTCGCTCAGACGCCCCTCTCACCGTGCCAGTCCCACTCAAACAACTGATTCCTGTTTCCTGAGTCCTGATTTTTCTCCCCACCCAAAAACAAAAAAGGCCGCCCATGCCGAGCGACCTTGAAAACGCATATTCAAATTTTACTTGCTGTTCATCCGGCAACGTTTTTTCTGGAGCGGAGTGAGGCCAGGAGCTTCGCACGGATCCGAAGACGCCGCCGGAGCGACCGTCGCAGGTCTCGTAGCGGGAGCCGCCTGAGGCGCATTCTTTTTTTCCGCCTCCTGCATCGCCTGGAGCTTCCGCTGGCGCGGGGAAAGGTTCTGGTTCTGCTGAGCGGCAGCCGGAGCCGTCGTCTGGGCCTTGCGACGAGCGTTCATCGTCGCTGCGGCTGCGATGGAATCCTGCCGGGCTTTTTCTTTCCGACGCGCATCCGCCTTGCGGTTTTCTTCCGCGATCTTCGCATCGCGCTCCGCCTGTTCGGCAGCGGCTATCGAATCGCGACGAGCCTTTAGTGCGTTCTTCTTCTGGTTCGCCGCATCGATTTTCGCAGCTTTCGCCTGGGCCTTGGAAAGAGGCTGAGCCGAAGCCTGGAAAATCGCATTCGAATACTCCGGATTCTTGAAAACATCACCCGGCTTTCCGCGCTTTCCCTGGGCATCTGCCAAGGAACCCGTCGCCCACGAATCATTCGCAATCGGCGGAAGCAGCGTAATTTTCAGGTCCTTGATCCGCGTCGAGAAGTCGTCCGCTTCGTCCGTGTAGTAAATCATCAGGTCGTAAATTCCCGCCTGGTATTCAAAACCGTCCGAACCTTCGATGGGAGACGGCGAATAAGCGACAACGATATAAAGCTGGTCGTTATCCATGCTGTTGAACAGCAAATCGACATCTCCCTGGGGAGCCTTCACATCGCCTTCGGCGACAAACGCCCACGGCGCATAATCGACCCGAATGATAAAGTGATGGTAACCCTTCGAAGCTTCGCCCAGCTGCAGATAGTCCGCATCGAACGCCTGGAACGAAGGCTTGATTTGCGCAAAGGAAAACGTCGCGCAAAAAAGAAGAAAAGACATTGCCAATTTTTTCAGCATATTACATCTCCTCGATTCAAGGTAAAACTACTTGCCAAAGAACAGCGCCTTGGCGGCCTCGAACATCGCATCCTTTTCGGATTCCTCGCGGCACTCCGTATAGATGCGAACCTTCGGTTCCGTTCCCGACGGACGGATGAGCATCCAGGAATCGTCCTCGAAGATAATCTTCACGCCGTCAAGCGTAAGAACTTCACGGACCGACTTCTCCTTTTCGCCGACCTTGACCATCGAACCGACCTTCGCCTTGTCCGCAACGGCCATCACCTGGGAAGCGAGCGGTGCGCCGACAAGGGACTTATCGACTTCGAAGCCTGCGCGGTTCGGGTAGAACTTGCCGAATTCCTTGTAGAGGTCGTCGAGATATTCGCCGAGGTTCTTGCCCGTCGTCGCCATGATTTCGAGTGCGAGCAGAAGACCGAACTGGGCGTCCTTTTCAAGCGTGTTGTTCAAGCCGGAAATTCCGTCGGATTCTTCAAAGGCGATGAGCGCCTTCGTCTTCGCCTTGCGGGAAAGCCACGGGCGGAAATTCTTGAAGCCAACCGGAGTTTCCATCACGGGAATTCCGAGCTTGTTCGCGATGACGTTTACAAAGTTCGACGTAGCGACGGACTTTGCCACGACGCCGACTTCCTTGCGCCAGGTAACCATATAATGGAACGCGATCGCTCCGAAGCGGTTCATGTCGATTTCGCGGGTTCCGTCATAGAAGCGTACGCGGTCGCCGTCCGGATCGAAAATGCAGCCCAGACGATACCAGCTCTTGCTCTGGTCGAGAACGCGACGAACGCCTTCGAGGTTCTTGGAGCTGGGTTCCGGAGCGATACCGCCGAAAAGCGGGTCGTCCTCGGTGCGGAGGCAGAGCATACACTGCGGATTCCCGAGAATCGCGTTCGGACGGCCACGGGTCGCGCCGTGGACATGATCGCACACGAGAGTCAGACGACCTTCGTCGAGAAGCTTCTGGATGCGGGCGAACTTGATAGTCCCCTGCTTGTGCAAAAATTCCTTGTAAATTTCGACGGAATCGATTTTCTTGAATTCGACCGGGGAGAGTTCCTCGCGGACAAAATCCGCCATCATCTCGTTCGAAAGGCGCGTGATGACGCTTGTGATTTCCGGGCCGGCAGGTCCACCGTCCGCCGGGTTGAACTTGATGCCCGCATAGTTCGAAGGGTTGTGGCTAGGCGTCATGTTGATGGAGCACGCTGCGCCGAGCATTTCAATCGCCGCGGAGAATTCGGGCGTCGCCATTTCGCCGCCGTAGTAGATTTTCACGCCGGCTTTCGCAAAGATTTGCGCCACGGCCATGCAGAATTCGTGTCCAAGAAGGCGGTTGTCGTGTCCGAGGACCGCGCCGCGTTCCTTGAGTTCGTCAAAATTCGCAACGCCCAAGGCTTCCAGGAGAGCCGCGTCAGCTTCTCGATACATGCGGATTATCGCAGACGCGATGACCTCGACAGTGCGGAGCGTAAACTCCGTGCCGATTTCGCCGCGGAATCCGGATGTTCCAAAACTCACCTTGCAAGGCTCCACGCTCGAAAGCGCGATTTTCTTCACGTCTTCGACTAAGCCCATGTCGGTCGCCGGGTTGAATTCTTGAGACTGGATTTTTTTCCAAAGTTGAGAAGCTGTTTCCATCGGTGTTCCTATAGAAATGAATTTGACTGTCATAATCTAGAAAATTTCTATTTTTAGCGCATGATTAAACTCAAAATTGCAAAACATGTCCCGGACAACGTCTCCGCGCATGTCCTTTTCTTTGTAAAAAAATCGATTCAGTTTTCGTCCGTTCTCACGGAAGAGGGTGAAGTCCAGGCGGCAAAGACCCTCGCCGATATGGAAAAAGGCATCTGCACCGACCAGGAAATCGTCGATATCGATGGACATCGGACCATTTTCATCGATGCGGCCAAGGAACGCGGGCTTTCCGAACTGGACCGTCTCCGCATGGCGGGCTATCGGCTCGGGAAGCGGGCGGAACAAAAGCAATTCAAGACGGTCAAGTTTCTCCTAGCGGACGCCGCGGACGAGCAGTTCCGGGCGATTCTCCACGGGCTCCACTACAGCGCATACCGCTTCGAAAAATACAAGAGCAACCCGAAAAAGGACTTCGAAGTCACGTTCGAAATCGAAGCCGGGGAACGCGCCAAGGATTTCGAAAAGATTGCGGAAACCGTCGAAGTCGAGCAGAAATACACGAACCTCTGCAAGGATCTGGTGAACACGCCGGGCTCAAAGCTCTATCCCGACGAATTTGCGCATTCGGCAATCCGCGTCGCCCACCAGGTTCCGGGACTTTCGATTACCATCCTCAACTCGAAGATTCTCGCACGCGAAGGTTTCAACGGGCTTTTGACCGTCGGTGCCGGAAGCCGCTTCGAGCCTTGCATGGTAAAACTCTCCTACAACCCGAAGAACGCGGTAAAGGACAAGCATTTCGCGCTGGTCGGAAAGGGCATCACGTTTGACACCGGCGGAATTTCGCTCAAGCCCGCCAAGGGGATGAAAGAAATGCAAAGCGACATGGCCGGCGCCGCGACAGCCCTTGCCGCCATCTGCACCGCAGCGGAACTCAAGGTTCCCCTCAAGATGTCCGCCTACCTGTGCCTCGCCGAAAACCGGATCGGTTCCGGGGCGGTTCTCCCGGGCGACATCTTCAAGGCGAAGAACGGCAAGACCATCATGGTCGATAACACGGATGCAGAAGGACGCCTGGTCCTTTCGGACGGCATCTGCGCCGCGGTCGAAAGCGGAGCTACCCATATCGTCGATGTCGCAACGCTCACCGGAGCGATGGTCCGCGCCCTCGGAAATTCCATCACCGGATTCTTTGCCAATGACGACGCATTTGCCAAGGCTATCATGGAAGCGGGCCAAGCTTCCTGTGAAAAGTTCTGGCCGATGCCCCTCGACGAAGAATACGCCGACGAACTGAAAGACAATTACGCAGACCTTTCCAATGTCGGGAAAAGCGCGGGCGCGATTCTCGCCGCCCTCTTCCTCCGCGAATTTATTCCGGAAGAGGTCAAGTGGTCCCACTGGGACATCGCGGGCACCGCCTACACGACACGTCCCTGGAAATACACGGCCTACGGAGCGACGGGAACCGGTGTACAGACACTTGCGGAACTCGCCCGAAAACTCGGAGAAGAAGAGTGAAAGCAATCGACACCATCGCCGTTCTCGACTTCGGCGGTCAATATGCACACCTGATAGCCAACCGGGTCCGCCGTCTCGGAGTCTTTACCGAAATCCACTCCCCCACGGCAAGCGTCGAGGAACTCGAAGGCGTCAAGGGAATCATTTACAGCGGCGGTCCTTCGAGCGTCTATGCGGATGACGCTCCGGCCTACAATCCCGAGATCCTGAATTTCCCCGTTCCGAAACTCGGCATCTGCTACGGCCACCAGCTTCTCGCCTCGGAACTCGGCGGAAAAGTCCTTCCGGGAAAAGTCAAGGAATACGGCATCGCGGACCTGAAAATTTCGGATCCGTCCGACCCGATCTTCGAAGGCGTCCCCGCGGAATCCCCGATGTGGATGAGCCACGGCGACAGCGTATCGGAACTTCCAAAAGGCTACCGCATCATCGCGAGCACTTCCGACTGCAAGGTTGCGGCGGTTTCCTGCCCGGAGCGAAAAATCTACGGATTCCAGTTCCACCCGGAAGTCACACACAGCCAATACGGCATGAAAGTCCTCGAAAATTTCGTCCGTTTCTGCGGTTGCCAAAAATCCTGGGACATGAAAAGCTACCTGCCGCTCATCACGGAACGCATCCGGGAACAGGTCAAGGGCAGAAAGGTCTTCCTGCTAGTCTCCGGCGGGGTCGATTCCACCGTGGCATTTGTCCTTTTGAACCGCGTCCTCGGTCCCGAAAACGTCCTCGGGCTTCACATCGATAACGGCATGATGCGGCTCGGCGAATCCGCCAAGGTCATGGAGTTTCTCGAAAAGGAAGGTATGAAGAACCTCCGAATCGTCGATGCTTCGAAGGACTTTATCAAGGCCCTCGAAGGCGTGACGCTCCCGGAAGAAAAGCGCGCGATCATCGGCAAGACGTTCCTCGACGTGAAGGACCGCGAAATGCAGGCGCTCCGCCTAAATCCCGACGAGTGGATGCTCGCCCAGGGAACCATCTACCCGGACACGATCGAAAGCGGCGGGACGAAAAATGCCGACAAGATCAAGACGCACCACAACCGCGTAAACGAGATTCTCGATCTTCTCAAGGAAGGCAAGCTGGTCGAGCCTCTCGCGGACCTTTACAAGGACGAAGTCCGGATGCTCGGCGAGGAATTGCAGATTCCCCATGCGCTCGTCTGGCGTCATCCGTTCCCGGGCCCCGGTCTCGGCGTGCGGCTTTTACTGTCGAACGGGCAAGAGGACGTCCGCGTGGAACCTGCGGCGGAAAGAGAAGTCGCGGAATTTGCCAAGGCGAACGGAGTTCTCGGGCAGATCCTCCCGGTGAAAAGCGTCGGCGTCCAGGGAGACGGTCGGACATACGCCCATCCGTATCTCATCCGAAACCCGGAATTTTCGTGGAAGGATTGCGAAAAGTTCGCGACAGAAATCGTCAACCGGTTCAAAACGGTAAACCGTGTCGTCTGGCAAGTCGGGGCGCTCCCCGGAACCCCGGAACCCGTCGAGCAGTTCGCGACAAAGGAAAACTTCGACACGCTCCGCGTCTTTGACAATATCGCGACGGAATTTCTCCGCGAGAACGATCTGTACGAAAAAATCTGGCAGATGCCCGTCGTGATGCTCCCCCTGAAAATCCAGGGCAAGCCTTGCATCGTGATGCGCCCCGTGAACAGCTCCGAAGCGATGACGGCAAACTTCGCCGAGATAGACAAGAACGCGCTCCAAAATCTCTGGCGACGCTTCGAGGAAAACGGCGCCGGGTCGCTCTGGTACGACACGACACACAAGCCCCCCGGAACCATCGAGTGGGAATAGGTGCGCGAACCTCCAGACATTTAATTCCCTGTCCCCTGCGGGCAGGGAATTTTTCGTCTTTCCTTGGATGTTCCCCCTTTTACTCCACGCCCAACGCCTTGAAGACGGCATCCTCCGCCGAATTGTAAAAGACAAGGTTAAAGCGTCCGATGAGTTCGGAGGGAACAGTCCCCAAATCCGCAGCCGACGTAATCGGGAGCAGAACCTTTCTTGCACCGCTATCCAAGCAGACCTGCAATGCGTTCGCCAGGTTCTCGACCTTCATCACGGTCCCGCCGACGCTGATTTCGCCAAGAACCGCCATGGAAGCGAGCGTCGGTTTCGACAAGGCAATCGAGCAGAGCGCAATTAATGATGCCAAGGCTAGCGAATTCGTCATGCCGATACCTTGGAGATCCTGGTAGTTTACAATGTAATCCTTAGTAGTCGTGCTGATAACCCCACTAATTCGGTTGCCGTTCGCCTTTAAGAAATTGAATGCGGTAGCCGAAGATTCTTTTGCATCGCGATCGCTACCGAGGCCAGTACGATCGAACTTGCCACTTCCGGGAAGCATCTGGCTTTCCAAGCGAAACACGCCCATCATGCCGGACTTTCCTGCGCTTACCGTATAAACCTGTCCCGGAGCACATACGCCATCCGGAATCAACATTCCTGCCCCCTGTTCCGGCACGGATACGCAGTGTTCTTCAAATGTTTCATTGTCGATATACGAGAAATTTACGTCGTAGAACTCCATGCCTCCCAGTTTTTTCAGCTGTTCCTTCACTCGCCTGCGCATCTCGAGTGCAAGTCCGACTACTTCCCCGACTTCAGACTTGCCGAAATTTCCGTCTGGATAGACAAGCTTCAAGAGTCCGTCAACGGTACGACGAACGGCAATGGTATCGCGCTGGTTCAGGTTCTTGCCCAGGCGAAAATACCTGTCCAAAGCGTCGCCATACTGCACCTTGCGCAGTTCACGGATAAATGCTGCCAGGTAGTCGGTGATGAACCCGTAGTCACCGGTGAAATGTTCCGGGCGAAACTTGGGAATTTCCCAGCCTGGAATGTAGCAGTGGATTCTGTCCAAAAATGCGGTATCCGTGCCCATTTCCGGCGGAAAAGGATCAAACAGACTGGAAGTTCTCAGCAACACATCGACACTCTGGTTGATGTTCCCCACGAACACCATGGACGCAGAGGCCGCCTTCTCTTCCTTGCCGCGGGCAAAGGAACCAGACGCCATGTAATCCTTCATGATCTGGATTCCGTCCTTGTCCTTAAAATGGATGCCGGCGACCTCGTCGAACGCCACACAGTCCCACAAGCCAACCAATCCGACCGTCTTGCGCCCCATGTTGTAAAACAGGTTCGCCACCGTCGTCTGCCCACCGGAAATCAGGATGCTGTTCGGCGATATTTCCTTGTAGATATGGCTCTTGCCCGTGCTGCGCGGGCCAAGTTCGCACAGGTTGTAATTGTTCTCGACCAGCGGAACCATCCGCAAGAGCAACAACCACTTTTCACGTTCACTAAGGCAATCCGGTTCCATGCCGGTGGAGCGGAGCATCACGTCGATCCATTCCGCCTTGGAAAAAGCCTTGCGATCGCCCTTGAGTTCTTCAATATCTACGGATGGCATCTGGATAGGAGTCAGTTTGCGGATTCGGATGGGCGACTTCCCCTTCTCTTCTTCGATGAACTCGTAGTCCAGCTGCACGATACACCAGATACCGCCACAGAGAAGCCTGTCATACTTCTCCGGGAATTCGTCCGGAACAGGAATGTCCCGGAGTCCCAAATTGGAAAACTCCGCCATGTAGCGATCGACGCGCGTATCCAGCGCCACGACAATCTTGTCGATGACCGTATAGCTTCCCTTGGTCCTGAGCAGAGAAAGAATCTTCTGCGATTCGTCCGGACGCACGAAGTTGTCGGCTAGAATTTTCTTGACCTGCCGGACGCCCTGTTCGATAACAGCCTCGTCATCCGAAGAACAGTATTGTCCCAGGAGAAATTCCAACACATAGACCGGAACATTTGCGCCTTCCTTGATTTTCTTCGTCAGGTCCTTGCGGACAATCCTGCCGGCAAAATTTTCGCGGAGCTTGAGCTTAATCGTTTCCCGCACATCGTTCAAATTTTCCATACAGCCATCTTATGCAAAGAAGTTAAAGTCATCCGTCGCAAACGGAATATCGATTTGGAAGCCGATTCTTTTGATTTCCAAGTCCTTTTCGTCGGCAATCACCAGATAGTAGGTATCGGAGGCGCTGTACTTGGACTGTTTCAGGTTGAAGCAGACCTTAAACGGTCGAAGCCTTTCTTCCTCCGTCTTCTTGTCGGCGATGATCCGCAGCGGCTCGCAAATCCTGTTGCCTGCTTCGTCGGTGAAATACACCTGGTATTCGGCCTTTTCGCGGTTATCGGATACGAGCGATTCCTGGTAGAAATCCAGATTGAAGATGAGGTTGCTCACCTTGCGGCTTGTCGAGAGGAGACCTATCGTTACCGGCCTCGTTTCGTACTTGGAGCGGTTCTTGAGCAATTCCCTGTTGTCGCCGCGAAGGAAGTAGCATTCGACGACGGGAACGACCATTTCCTGCAAGCTGATGCCGCCGTGGACAAAGTTTCCGTCGTTGCCGCGCATCTTGATGCGGGTATTGCCCCGGGGCGCAAAGCCGTCCATTTGTTCGTTATACAGGAACTTCACCGGCATCAGGTAGTCCGGTTTCGCCCCCTTCTGCATGATGGCATAGCGACGACCGTATTCGATATCTAGCGAAGAATCCGAAGTTTTATCGACCTTTTCGTCTTCGGAGAGCGGATTTCGGGTATAAAGGAATCCATGGTCCGCGGTAACAAATACGTTCGGTGCACGGAAGATATTGACGATGCGCTTCATCAGGTCCACGATTTCCCTTACTGCGGTATCACAAGCCGAAGACACATCGCCCTTGTGGCCCGCTTCGTCAATCGTGTCGTGATAGATATACACCACATCCGTGCCGTTCAAGCGTGGGCCCAGCTCGGCTCGGTTCAGGCCTTTAAACTCGCTCGCCTTGATGGCTACGCTTTTCGGGTTGCGGGCCTTGAGCACTGCCTCCCGATTGCTTGCATCAGTGGACATACCGTCGGCAAGCACGGTCAAGCATTCCGTCTTATCGCTGCCGTTAAATTCCGCGGTCAGCTTCTTGTGCGGCAAGAGCGCCGCCATGCCGAACTTGGTAACGGTCGGAAATACCGCCTGCATACTGTGAATTTTAATCTGGCACAGGGATGCCCGCTTGAGTTCCTCGGCGAGCGAGGCGGCAACCCCATAACGAAAAGCATCTGAAACGATGACAAATACGCGATTCTTTGCCGGAGCGATATACTTGTCGTAAAAGTCGTTCTGCCTCGCTATACCGTCAATGTAGCCGAGTTTTTCTAGCTGTTTGGCGGCGGAATCGCTCCAATTCGACCCCAATTCGCCCAAGAACCAGTTCCTGTAAAGATTTTCCACCAAATCGGCTACTCGCTTGAACAGATCGTCCAATTCGGCGTTGTAAGCGTACTGCGCAAAGCTTGAGAGGAAGCAACGATAATACGCATCCATCTTGTAGTATTCGTCCGTATAGGCTTCCCAGACGGCCTTGGGATCCACGGAATGGAAGCCTGCCTGGTGAATTCTGTAGAAGTCCTGCATGTCGGCCACCTGGAGCATCGCCTCGTACATCGGCTTCCAGTCTGCATACCAGGCAAGCGGGCGGCGGCATTCCACCGCCCGGCGAATCAATTCCGTATCGATATTGTTCTCGGCAACATCCGCCATGATTTTTCCGAGGATGACCTCGTTTACACATGGCAAACACTCGGTCGAAAGCAGGTCCTCTACGCCTAGCTTGCGAAGGATGTAGACCAAGTCCAAGGCTTTTTCCACATTTTCGGCAATAACCTTCAGCGAATCCTTGTCGTCGGAGTGAAGCCATTCCGTCACGATTTCATGGCATCTGTGCCGATGCGGTTCCGAGATGTAGATTTCGAGACCTGCCATGCTTTCCGGTTTCAAAGTTTGGCTTGCGGCGGTAAGAAGCAGGTGCGCAGCGAGCCTATGCAAATCCATGTCGGATTCCCCGTAACCGATACCGGCGACAATGCGCGCAAAGTCGGCATCGGCACCGAATTTAACCAAGTCGGCATAGAAGGTGTTGGACTTGACGTCAAGACCGGAGCCAAGAATATGGCGAAGTATCGATTTGGCGTTGCAGGAATCCATGTTCCCGATGGCGGCGATGACAGCGAGAACGAGTTTGCTTGGTGCGTCCAATTTCACCTTGAGTCTCGCTATGCGTTCACGGCGTTCCTTGGCGGCAAAGAATTTGCGGTAACGCTTGACCGCTTCCCGCAGGTTCGGCGTGTCGCAGATATGAAGTTCGTCCATCCAAATAGACACCATATCGGCGCGGAACTCTTCGCTGTAAAGTTCCACATCCAGAAGCCAGTCGTCATCCGGAGTCTCATACGAAATCGGATTGTAAAGCAGAAAATCGCTTTCGGTATCATCTACGGCGATGAGCTTCTTGACCTCGAAATTGTTTTTGCCGGTGAGCTTTACCACGCGGACGCCGCCAATCGAAATTTCTCTGACGACATCCTCGAATTCGCGGTCCGCATCGTACCATACAATGATACGACGCTGATAAAATTCTGGCAGAGGTGCCGCAAATCTGCGGTTCAAATCCTGTATTACTTTGTCTGTATCCATGCTGCTCCTCCTACCTTATAATTTTCCATTTTGCTTTTCTCGTTGTTCCGTTCTGTACCAATCTGCCTTTTTCCTGTAAAGAAGCGAACATTCGAGAAACCGTTCTTTTTGATACACCCATTTCTTCCGCATAATATGCCTGTGTTGCAGATGGATTTTTCTCAATAATCTGCAACATTTTTTCTAACTGCACCTGTTTCTTATCAAGCGGTACTTCAATGCCATTAGTGCCACTTTCATTTCCATTAACGCCATTTTCAACGCCACTAATGTCATTTTTGACGTCGTTAGTGTTAATTGTGGCGTTGTTTGTATCAACCTGACCTCGATAAATATTGATACGCAAATCAACTTCGCCACCAATAAACT
>CAVKXR010000062.1:0-11474 GCA_963660275.1 Oscillospiraceae bacterium | reverse complement strand
GTACCGCAGGGATTATCGGCTATTCTGGATATTCCACCACATCATCCCTCTATAACACCGGTAAAGTTTTCGGTTCAAAAAACGTAGGCGGAATCATCGGCCATAACCAGGAAGGCGTTACCAGATCCGCCTATACCGTTGGCAAAGTCGATGGAGACGAAAACGTCGGCATCGTGATCGGTCAAAACTACAACACCACCATGGCAGATTATTATTACCTAGCCCAAGGCGAACTTGAGCCATTTGGAACCAACGACGGTGGCGGATTTGCAACCGCCAAAACCGAAAGTGAAATGAAAGACGACTATTTCGTAGAATTACTCGGAGACGATTTTATTTTGCTTGAAAATTCCAACGAAGGATTTCCTCTTTTGAAATGGGAAATAGCAGAGTAAAATACGTTCCGTAAAAATCTCGTGAGCGATAAACATTTGAGAAATCTTAAAAACACGGGAACCTATATCGGTATAGGCTCGAGATGGAGCACCATGGGAACGCCTTGTTATAAATCGATTGTTTCTGGATTCGATTTCTGATTGTATCGAAGATCTTAACGAGCTAAATCGTTTTGAAGGAAAAAATTCCATCTATGTCGAACATCAAAACGCAAAAGAAATCCTGGTTTTTCCTGCACAGATTTATACATCCAAAGAGGTCATCAAATCCATTGGAATCCATCGATTCGGCGATACATTAAACATCGCTTTAATTGAAAAGCAAAAGACTCCAAATCATTCATTGGACAGAGGCGGAAATGACATACGGATTCCCTTGCTGAATCAGCCGTTCCGCTCCAGAATGAACGCCAAAAACTATGCCAAAAATGACCTCCGATTGCCAATTCAACAAAAAAAACGTAGAATTTTTTCCGCCTGTTGTTTAAGGGGAAAATTTTTATTATCTTGATAGAAAAAAGCATAAAAAAGGATACCTGGATGGGACAGAATCTCAAGGAACTACGCGACACGATCCTTGCCGACATCACGAAGGACTACCTGGATACGGCGAACGACGAATTTTTATCCGAAACCGAACTCGCAGGCCTTTATCGGGACGCCGACGATCTATTCGCAGAGGCTTTACGACAAAGGGACTTCAGGACGACCGAAGCCATGCAGGACCTGCAAGAGCAGATAAAGCGGGCAAGGCAAGGCGTTCTTCCCGATTCCAAGGAAAAACTCCAGCTGCTGTCGAAAGGCCTCCAAGCCCTTTCCCGGCACTGTGCAGAAGACAGTACCAGATTTTCCTGGTATAGAAACTTAGACGCCAGATTGTCCCGCTACGGGCAGAGATTCCAACCCGAACCGCTGTCCGACAAGCTTGACAAGGGCTCGAGCGAAGCCATCAAGGACTATACCTCGTTCTTTGACAACATTGAGACCCCCACCGACACCCAGTACGACGATGTTTTCCCGGGCGAGATTTCCCCGCAAGCGCTGAAGATTTATAAAGAAAGAGCGCTATACGCCTTGAAAAAGGGACGGGCGCTCCTCAACAACAAGGCGCTGCTTCGCCGGCTAGACTCCCTGCGGATGCAGACGCAAAGCGATACGACGGATTTGGAATACTATAACGTGGGAAAAGTCGATTCGGACTTCCCCTGGGCGGAAAAAGGAATAGCGGGAGATACTCTGGAATCAGGCCTCAGAACCACCAATCCCGAATACCCGATGGGCTACTCCGTCTTTCTACATTCCCACCCAAGCAATCGACCGCTTTCCTTGAACGAGTACGATACCGCAGGCGACATCAAGCATTCCCAAGTCGGCAACAAAGACGTCTTTGTCATCACAAGAGACGGCGACATCTACTTCACGGAACAGGGACTTGCGTCCTTTGACTATTCCCCGAACGTCCTCCCCTATTCCGGCTACAGACAGGTCTATCTCGGCAACATCAAGGATCTTCTCCCATGAAACACATACTCTCCCTATTGCTTGTCCTCTTCCTTATCGCTTGCCAAAAAGAGGAACCGGTCGAAACCGCCGAAGCCCCGGCAGAAAAAGCGAAGACGCTTTGCGAAAAATACGTGGCGCATATCCGAAGTCCGTTCGTCAAAACTTTCCAGACCAAGGAAATCTGCATGGATTCGGTCCACCTGGTCCTTTTCCGAAATCCAAAGTGGGACTCGCTTGCCACATTTTACGACCCATGGATCGCCTCACCTAAGCTTAACCTTATTGAATTTGCAACGGTAACATCACCGAAGACCCGCAGGACGGACAGCCTTTTCGCCCTCAAGCTAAAAAGCACTTTACTTGATTTTTCAAATCTTTCGATGCCTAAATTCGGTGATACACCGGACAATATCGATCTTTCTTTCTACAGTATTCCCTACTCCTATTATAGATATCCTAGAAACGACCAATTCACTATCTTCAAGAAAAGCGCAACGGAACTTTACATCCAACACGATTTCGAACTCGACATCTACTCCACCGAAACGGGAAAGCTCCGCCCAAAAATCAATGCATTCAAGAAAGAAGAATTTCTTTTCCATTGCCATAACCCGACACCTGCTTTTAATCCTCGTGTATTCTACACGGATTCAAGCATCCTGATCAAGGCGAATCCCAAGATGCATTCCAACTACCTAGAATACTTTTTCGAAGGGGATTCGCTCCACATGGCGTTACAGCCCGATTACTGCCTGGTGATGGCCTTTTACAGGGATAACGGCGAAAAACAGGTTTACTCGAACAAGAACTGTACTCCGGAAATGCACAAAGATCCCCGCGGCTTGGTATGGAATATCAATCAAGAAAGATGTTCGCCATTGCCTTTCTACCTTCACAGCTGCATAGGAGCTCTTCCCGCCCCGTAATGCACTGCATCCGTTTTCCGTTCAAAAACCGCTTCCATAAAATGCACAAATAAGCACTACATCGGTAAAAAGATTTACTATCTTTTCCGAAAAATTGGACCGGGACGCCGGGTCAAGGCGAAAGCGGTTTCAAATTTTATTCATATTTGGCACGATTTTTAACGAAAACGGTTTTTAGGTCAATTCTATGGCAGTCAAATACACGGAAGACAACATCAAGTCGCTCGAATGGCACGAGCACATCCGGATGCGCCCGGGCATGTATATCGGAAAGCTCGGCAACGGGCAAAGCCCGGATGACGGCATCTATGTTCTCGCCAAGGAAATCATCGACAACTCGATCGACGAATTTGTCATGGGCGCGGGCAAGCGGATAGAAATCGAAATCCAGGACCGGGAAGTCCATGTGCGGGACTACGGGCGCGGCATTCCGCTCGGAAAGGTCATCGACTGCGTTTCCAAGATGAACACGGGCGGAAAATACGATTCCGAAGCGTTCCAGAAGTCGGTCGGCCTGAACGGCGTCGGGACGAAGGCGGTGAACGCGCTGTCCGAAAGGTTTATCGTGCAGAGCTTCCGCGACGGCAAATGCAAGAAGGCGGAATTCAGCCGGGGCGTTCTGGTCAAGGAATACGGCGAATGCAAGACGGACGAAAAGACGGGGACGGAAATCATCTTCTCGCCGGATCCGACGATTTTCGACAAGAACTACCGCTTTCTTCCCGCCTACATGGAAGAAAAAATCTGGAACTACGCCTACCTGAACACCGGGCTTACGCTCGTGATGAACGGGAAGGAATACGTGAGCAAGAACGGGCTTCTCGACCTTCTCTCCGGGCGCGTCGATGATACGCTCCGCTACCCGATTGCCCACATGAAGTCGAAGGATATCGAAATCGCCTTCACCCACGGGAATCAATACGGCGAACATTATTTCAGCTTCGTGAACGGCCAGCATACGACGCAAGGCGGGACCCACCAGCAGGCGTTCCGCGAAGGATTCGTCAAGGGCGTCCGCGACCACTACAAAAAGGATCTGGACCCGTCGGATATCCGGAACTGCATCATCGCTGCCATCTCCATCCGCATCCAGGAACCCGTTTTCGAATCCCAGACGAAGACAAAGCTTGGCAGCACGACGACGGCTCCGGGAGGACCTTCGCTCCGCACCTGGATCGTCGATTACGTCGCGACCGAAGTCGATAACTACCTGCACCGGAATCCCGAAGCGGAAAAGGCTCTGCAGGACCGGATTTCGCAGAGCGAACGCGAACGGAAGGACATCGCCGGCATCCGAAAGCTCGCCAACGAACGTGCGAGAAAGGCGAACCTGAATAACAAGAAGCTCCGGGACTGCAAAGTCCACCTGCCCGATGCCAAGAACCCCATTCACAAGGAAACGATGATTTTCCTGACCGAGGGCGATTCCGCATCGGGGACGCTCACCAAGGCGCGAAACGTGCAGAACCAGGCGGTTTTCAGCCTCCGGGGTAAGCCGCTCAACTGCTTCGGGCTGACGAAGAAGGTCGTCTATGAAAACGAGGAATTCAATCTGCTCCAACACGCGCTCGACATCGAAAACGGTCTAGACTCGCTTCGCTACGACAAGGTGATCATCGCGACCGATGCCGATGTTGACGGGATGCACATCCGGCTTCTCCTGATGACATTCTTTCTCCAGTTTTTCCCGGAGCTTGTCGAGCAGCGGCATCTCTACATTTTGCAAACGCCTCTCTTCCGGGTCAGAAATTCCAAGAAGGACAAGGTTCTTTACTGTTACGACGAAGCGGAACGCGACGAGGCGGCGAAAACTCTTGCCGGCAAGGATTTGGAAATCAGCCGGTTTAAAGGCCTTGGCGAAATCAACCCGGACGAATTTCGCCAGTTTATCGGTGAAACGATGCGGCTCGAAAGCGTCGTCTCCCCGCCGGACGCCTCCCTGAACAAGATGCTCGGCTACTACATGGGAAAGAACACGCCCGAACGCCAGAACCGGATCGTGCAGAACTTGCGTACCGAAGCGGTAGAGGAACTTTAAATGAGCGACGAAATCAAGAAAGACGGACAGGATAAATTCGCAAACGCGCCAGAACCCGAAGTCAAGAGCGACACGGCGATTCTCGGGCTTTCCAACGCGAACCATCTCGAAAAGCTTTACGACGGCTGGTTTCTCGACTATGCGAGCTACGTGATTCTCGATCGCGCGGTTCCCTATTTCGAAGACGGCCTAAAGCCCGTGCAGCGGCGCATCCTGCATACGCTTTCCGAAATGAACAACGGAAAACTGAACAAGGTAGCCAACGTCGTCGGCGCAACGATGCGGTATCATCCGCACGGAGACTCTTCCATCTACACGGCGCTTGTCGGCCTCGGGCAAAAAGACCTGCTCATCGACACCCAGGGAAACTGGGGAAACCCTCTCACCGGAGACCCCGCCGCAGCGGGCCGTTACATCGAAGGCAGGCTCTCCCAGTTCGCCCAGGAAGTTCTCTTCAACGAAGAGACGACCGAGTGGATTCCGAACTACGACGGAACGCGCAAGGAACCGCTCACGCTTCCCGCCAAGTTTCCGCTTCTCCTCGCCCAAGGCGTCGATGGCATCGCTGTCGGGCTTTCCACGTATATCTTTCCGCACAACTTCAACGAACTCTGCGAAGCGAGCATCGCCTACCTCAAGGGGAAAAAGTTCACGCTCTACCCGGACTTTTTCACCGGCGGAACCATCGACGTTTCCCACTATGACGACGGGGCGCGCGGCGGACGCGTAAAGATCCGCGCCAAAATCGAAGTCCAGGATTCCAAGACGCTCGTCATCCGCGAAATTCCCTACGGAACGACGACGGTTTCCCTTATCGAAACAATCATCGCCGCAAACGACAAGGGAAAAATCAAGATAAAGCGCGTTGACGACGATACGGCGCAAAACGTCGAGATAGTCATCCATCTTCTGCCCGGTTCCGACCCGCAAAAGATGATCGAAGCGCTCTACGCGTTTACGGACTGCGAAAAATCGCTTTCCCCGTGCACCTGCGTCATCATCGACAAGAAGCCCTGCTTCACGACCACGACGGAACTTTTAAAGATCAGCACGGACCATACGAAGCGGCTGCTCAAGTGGGAACTCGAAAACGAACTCCGGCACACGCAGGACAAGTGGCATGCGACGAGCCTCGAAAAGATTTTCATCGAAAAGGAAATCTACGAGACCATCAAGAAGGCGAAAGATCGCGACGACATGATAAAGCTCATCGGCGAAGGGCTCAAGCCTTTTGTCGGGAAGCTTCGCAAGGAAGTTTCGACCGAAGATATCGAGAAGCTCGCTGCGCTCCCCATGTCAAGAATCGCGAGATTCAACCGCAAGAAGGCGGACGAACTCCTCGAAGAACTCGACAGGCACATCGAAGAAGTAAACGAAAACCTGAACCACCTGACCGAATACACCATCAGCTATTTCAAGAATATCGAAAAGAAATACGGAGAGGGGCGTGAACGCAAGACGCAAATTGCGGAATTCGGCAAGGTCGATGCGGTGCACGTCGCCATGGCGAACCAGAAGTTCTACGTCAATCGATCGGAAGGCTTCGTCGGGACGAGCCTGAAAAAAGAGGAATATCTTTTCGACGTCTCGGAATACGACGACATCATCGTCTTCAAGGCGGACGGTTCCTACAAGATAGTCAAGGTTTCCGACAAGGACTTCGTAGGCAAGGACATCATCCTGGTCGAGAAGTTCAACAAGGACGACGAGCGGCGGATCTACAACGTCATCTACCAGGACGGCAAGGACGGTCCGGCTCTCATCAAGCGGTTCAACGTCGGCGGAGTCACCCGCAACAAGGACTACCCGATGGGCAAGGGAAAGCCGGGAACGAAAATCCTCTACATTTCCTCGAACCCGAACGGCGAAGCGGAAACGGTCAAGGTCATCCTCAAGCCGCGCCCGCGAATCAAGCTCAACTTCGAAGTCGATTTTTCGAAGACCGAAGTCAAGGGCCGGAACACACTCGGAAACGTCGTCACGAAATACGCGGTCAAGGCGATTAAAAAGGTGAGCGCAGGAGTGAGCACGCTCGGAGCGAAAGTCTTCTACTTCGACGCCATTTCCGGTGTCGTCAGCACGCAGCGCAAGGGCGACGAACTTGGCGAATTCGGCGAGAACGAAAAACTGCTCACCGTCCGCAAGAACGGCATGACCCGTCTGCACGAAATGAAGGACCCGGTCCTCGTCGGAACGGACATTCTCTACATCGGCAAGTACGACCCGGAGCAGGTCTTCACCGTCCTCTATTTCGAAGGCGAAAACTACACCTACATGGTCAAGCGCTTCTCGCTCGAAAACTGCCCGACGACAACCGAATTCAACATCCTGTCGGATAGTCCGGAAACCCGAATGGTCGAATTTTTCGCAACCGAAGAAGCTCGCGTATCCATGGAATTCCAGTCCGGGCACAAGGTCGAAAAAGAGGAACTCGATCTCACGGAGCTTGCGGACATCAAGACGTACAAGGCTCTCGGCAGCAAGTTCACCGCAAAAAAGGTCAAGCGTTTTACCCGGATAAAAACGGAAGAAAACGGTGGCGAGCTTCCCGAAGACGAAAAAGACCCGAATTCCCCGGACCTGTTCGGCTAGAGGCGCAACATGACGATTGACGAAATGCTCGGGCAGGCGAAATCCGTCGCAATTTTCGCCCATGTCCATCCCGACGGGGACGCCATCGGTTCAAGCCTCGGGCTTTACCGCTACATCCGGGACAACTACCCGGAAATTCATGCAACGGTCTTTCTCGAAGCGTTTCCCGACAAGTTCCAAATCCTTCGCGACGCGGAAAGCATCGAAAGCGAATACCGCGGAGAAGACTTTGATCTCGCCTTCCTGCTCGACACGCCTTCTTTCGACCGCATCGGGGCGAAAGGCGTAGGCTGCCTCGCAAGTGCAAAGCGGACCTGCAACATCGACCATCACGTCAGCAACCCGCGGAACCTGTGCGATGTAAACATAGTCGAACCCGCTTCGAGTTCGGCAAGCGAAACGCTCTACACGCAGCTTTCCCCGGAGAAAATTTCGAAGGATGCCGCAAACGCCCTCTACCTTGGAATCGTCCACGACACGGGCGTTTTCAAGTTCAGCAACACGGGCAAGCGGACGATGGACACGGTCGGAAGCCTCATCGAAAAAGGCTGCGACTTTTCGAAAATCATCAACGAGACATTTTACACGCGCTCCTACACGGCGACCCGCATCACGGGATTTGCGATGGAACGCTGCAAGACGGCGCTCGGCGGAAAGGCGGTCTATACATTTCTCGCCTCCGAAGATCTCGAACGCTTCGGAGCGACACCGCTCGACCTCGGCTCGGTCATTGATGCGATTCGCGAAGTCTCCGGGACAGAAGTGGCGATATTTCTCTACCCGACAGGCGACGATTACAAAATCAGCCTGCGCTCCAACTATATCGTCGATGTCAACCGGATAGCGAAAACATTCGCAGGCGGCGGACATGTACGGGCGGCAGGCGCCACGGTCCACGAAAAGCCCGAAACGGTCATTCCGAAAATCTTGAAAATGGTCGAAGAACAGCTAGGCTAGGGAGGCAAGCGATGGCAATCATCCGCAAATTTCCAGATGCATCCGTCAAGTCCCGTTCCGAAAAGCGTTTTTTCGAACTGGCGAGCCAGCTTTCGGACGATTGGTATCTCTGGATGAACGCCCAGCTCTGCTTCCTGATAGACAATATCCGGGGAGAATTCAACCGGGAAATCGACGGCGTCCTCTACAATCCGAACTGGGGAATGCTTCTGGTCGAATGCAAGGACGGAACGATTACCGCCGAGAGGACAAACGAAAACCTAGACGAACTGGTCTGGAAACAATCCGGGAAAACGCTTTCCCGTTCTCCCGCAGACCAGGTAAAGACGGTCATCCACACGCTGCACGACCATTTCAGCAAGATGTTTCCCAAGGAAAATCACGGATATTATCGCATCCGCGTCCAGTGGGCGACCTTTTTCCCGGAGATGGAATCCGCGGAACACATCATTGGGTCGATTCCCAAGTCCCATCTTTTTCTCAAAGGAGACACCGCGTCGCCCAGGATTTTCGAGCAAAAAGTCAAGCGGGCAATCACGACAAAGGAAAGCTCCTTTGGCGGAAAGCCCTACCCGAACGAAAGCCTTTCCGGGGAAAACCTGCAAAAGCTGATTGACTTTTTCGCCTCTTACGGAGAACCTTCCTGGCCGGAACTCTGGGCGATGAACGAATCGATGCGGGTTCAGCCGACCGACCTGCAAAAAATGCTGATGAAGACGATTACGCGGAACAGCCGGATGCGCATCGAAGGCGTCGCCGGCTCCGGAAAGTCGATGCTCGTCAAGTGGGAAGCGGAACGCCTTGTCAAGGAGGGAAAGCGTGTCGCGGTCCTTTGCTACAACGACCTTCTCGCGGAACAGCTCGAGCGAAGCCTGAACCCTGAAAAACGTCGGGACCTTGCGGTCGAAGTCCACTCCTTCCACCGCTTCGCCCAAAAATACGTGAGGCTCGCCAAAGTCCCCGGCGCGCCGAAAAAAGAACCTCGCGAAGCCGCAGCCAAGGACTGTTATTTTGAAAGCCTTCCCGCCAATTTCGACCAAGCTTTGGATATTCTCCGGCGCGAAACTTCCAAAAAATCCAGTCCATCGAACCGTTTCTTCGATGCGCTGCTTATCGACGAAGGCCAGGATTTCGAAAACAGCTGGCTGGACACGGCTATCAAACTTTTAAAAGACCGGGAACACGGCATCGTGCGATTCTTCTACGATCCGGCGCAGACACTCTATGCGCGAGACGTCCTCGGCAACGCGACCATCAACGCCATGCCCGTCATGGTACTTCCCTGCGGTTACCGTTCGACCCGAAAGATTCTCGACTGGATCTGTTCCGAAACCGACATCCGGATTCCCTGCTACGACAACACGCCGCTCGGAAAGGACGTCGAAGTGCGCTTTTACACGGACCCATCCAAACAGACGGAAATGCTCAGGAAGGAAGTCGAAAGGCTTCGGAAAAAGAAGGTCGAACCCAAAGACATCCTGGTCGTTTCCCTGCATAGCCGCAACCATTCCGGATTGAAAACAATCGAAAGCGATACTTTCAAGTGGAGCGAGGTGAACGAATCCCTCGACAGCCAAAAAATCAACATCGTTTCCACGAGGCGCTACAAGGGTCTCGACAGCCGAGTCGTCATCCTTTGCGACATGACCGCATCCCAGAGCGATCCGGGATTTCCCTACAGCGATTCCCACCTTCTGCTCGTCGCCGCGACCCGCGCCCGCGAACACCTGATCGTTTTCAAGGAACAGAAAAAAATTTAGCGGAGAAAATTCCCGCCCTATTCATTCCGCCATTCCGCTTTTTCTATTTTACCGAAAACCAACCGAAGGACGCACCGTGGCCAACAAGAAAATTCTCCTCATCAACTGGCGAGACATCAAGAATCCCGAAGCCGGCGGCGCGGAACTTTATTTTCACGAGATTTTTAAAAGGCTGAACGGAAACGGTTTTGATGTCACGGTTCTCGCTCACCGTGTCAAAGGCCTCCCGGACGAGGAAACCATCGACGGAATGCGTACGGTCCGCATCGGGAACAAATTTCTTTTCAACTACTCCGCATTTTTCTACGCGAAGAAACACGGAAAGGAATACGACCTGGTTGTCGAAGACCTGAACAAGATTCCCTTCTTCACGCCGCTCGGCACAAAGACGAAACGGCTCCACATGGTGATGCACTTTTTCCGCAAGTCCATCTTCCGCGAAACGACTTTTCCGCTCGCCCTCTACGTCTATCTGATGGAACGCGCGATTGCGCTTTTTTACCGCGGCGAGAATTTTCTCGCGATTTCCGAAAGCACCAAGGACGAAATCATCGACATGGGAATCCGCGCCAAGAAAATTTCCATCGTGGAACCGGGCATCGACACGGAGTATTTCCACCCGACACAGCCCAAGGCAAATCCGCCCGTCATCTCCTACATCGGGCGCCTGATGAAATACAAGAATGCGCAATTCGCCATCCAAGCGATGCCGCGCCTAAGGGAGCTTGTCCCCGGAATCGTCCTTGAAATTGCGGGCAGCGGTGACTATCGCGCCGAACTCGAAAAACTCGTACGCGAAAAAGGCGTCAGCGATTCAGTCAAGTTTCTCGGGCGAATTTCCGAAGAGGAAAAGCGCGACCTTCTCAGCCGATCGTCGCTCTTCATCAACCCGTCCTTCAAGGAAGGCTGGGGCATTAACAACATCGAAGCGAACCTTTGCGGAACCATTTCGATGTCAAACAATGTCGCGGGATTGAAAGATTCCGTCATCGACGGCGAAACCGGAATCCTCTACGAGAACTCCGACCCGGAAGGCTTCTGCGAAAAGGCAGCAAGCATTTTGCACGACAAAAAACGTCTCGGGATTCTCGAAGAAAACGCAAGAAAACGCGCGCTCGGCATGAGCTGGGATGCGATGGCGGAAAAGATGCGCCACGTCATCGATGAAATTTTGGCGTAGATGATTCGGGACTTAGAACGGTGAACGTTTAGTGACGAGTTAAGCGGGACACGGGATGAGGTCTTTTCGGGGCCTACCCGGCCCGGGGCAAGGTAGGGGGACCTTTCCGAGTTGCGAAAGGCC
>CAVKXR010000061.1:0-11662 GCA_963660275.1 Oscillospiraceae bacterium | reverse complement strand
ACCTAGACGTCAAGCGTTCTAAGCTCTAAGTTCTACCCACTAAAATCTGAACCCCCTGTCCCGCTTAGCGTGTCCCTCGTCCTTAAACTTAAACGTTTGCGGTTTAAAACGCGAACGTCACAATCCCGGAGTCGGCTGGACGGCAATCCAGTTCGAAGGTTCATGCCCGGAAATGCCAAAATCGACGCGGTTCAAACTGTAGCCGTCACCGTCCGCTTCTTCGGGCCAGAGACCGTCATCGGAATAGAGGATCGCGTCCGAAACCCGATAGAAAGTGCGGAGCGTATCCGATTTCAACGTCTTGGCAAGAGCCGACGGTTCTTCGACGGAAATTTTTTCCCCGCGGTTCGAAAGCTTTCCCAGATACTGGAAAATCTGGACGTCTGCGGCAAGATTCCACTTGGTGCGGAACTCATCAACCGTTATCGAAAGGCTCGTGTAGCCATCTGCCGCCGTATAGGCTTTCGGGATAAGCAGCGCAACTTCACCCGGCGCGAGCGTCGCCGAATCCGCCCATTCAAACCCGATGCCCGCAATTTTCCAGCCGAAAATTTTTCCGTCCAAATTCGTCTGGAACGAAACCGCCGAATCGCCCTTGTTTACGATTTCGAGAAATTCCACGTCACCGTCGGGGGGATTGTAATAGACCTCGCTGATAAAGACGGGACCGAGCAGGGCCTTGGAATTTTCACTGCCGGGAGTCGGTTCGAGAAGCGTTCCCTGTTCCGTCGTGGAATCTGAAAGAGCGATGATTCCCGCCGACTTTCCACTCGGAACCGCCGAAAATTCAAGGCTTGATTCGACACCGGTCAAGGTTCCGTTCACCGCTTCGCGCAGATAGACTGCCTCTCCACGCGCCACAAAAGAAACCGGAGATTCTTCTCCGCTTTCCGAAAGGAGCGTTTTCAAGACGAGGAAACCGTTTGCTGGGACAGTCGCACCGCTCGGAACATAACGAACGCTATCTTCGGCATCCGCCCGGACGATTTTCCATCCGCCGATATCCGCATCGCTCGAAGCGGCATTGTAAAATTCAATCCAGGATTCGGAGCCTTCGTGATAGGGCATGATTTCATTGATGCGGACCGAAGAATGCTCGTAGTAAGGGTCGTCTTCCGAGCCGGGATTTCCGTTCAGCGTCTTGCTCGCCGCCCAGGAACTTGCGTAGGCGGAATTTCCTCCGATATAGACAAGCGAGCTGCCGTTGCCGTCGGCGAGATTCGGCCAGGGAGGATTGTCGTCAAAGCGTGCGTCGAAATCTCCCGGACCGTCGAGCTTGATTTCCAGCACGTCACCGGAATTGGAAAGCTTGAATCCCGAATCCCACTGGAAAAGCCGCCCGGAAAAATTCGGATACTTTGTCTGGAACAGGAACTTGTCGTTCGTCACCACGATGATTTCATTTTCCGCAAGCGGTTCGTCGGGGAAGGAAAATTCTACGGCACCGTCGAGGCGCAGGTTTACCGCCGACATGCTTTCAAGCGACTTTCCCGTAAGCTTCAACTCGACAAATTCGGGCCAGCCGTTTTGCGGATGATACATCAATTCGGTGCACGTCATCACCGGATAGGAAACGGAGCGAGTCTTTCCGCTGCTCGAATCCGAACAGGCGAAGAACGTAAATGTGAGCGGGCAGAGGAGAAGGGGGAAAAATTTCTTCATGCGAAAACCTCCTTGGAGTCGTCAAAGTTTCCAGCCAGATAGGGAAAGCGGGCGTCACGAAAGTCGCGCGGTTTTTCGTAGATGCGTTTCCATTCGGCAGCGGCATTTCCGAACTTAGAAAATGCGCCATGCTTTAAATTGAACCGGTGAATCAAATCGAGCATCCAGAACGGGACCTGGAGAGCGGGGCATTTCAGTTCCAGCACCGCATTGCAGTCACGCTGAAAAAATCTCGGAAGCCCGGTCGAACTCATCTCTTCCGGGCGAACCGTATAGTCAAAGCCGTTTTCTTCCCGAAAGCGCATTCCCGTATCGATCGTCACCCGGGAGTATTCTTCACGAAGCCCAAACCAGGCGCGTCTCTTGTACTGGGTGAGAAGTCGCGGTCCCGCATTGTAAGTCCACGTCTTGCCGATGAAATCCCGGATATACTTTCTGTCCTTGTCCGTCTTGCACGGCCATTCGGATTCCGGATGATTCCACACAAACGAAGGATTTACGCCTTTGATGGTTCCGCGGCTCTTGTAGCCGATATTCGCCACCTTGCGTTTGACTTCAAAATGAAAGGTTCCCGCCTGTTCGGGATGTTCGCCATAGGCCCGGACACGCATGTTGAACCGGTCGAGTCGTCCCGCCTTTTTCCAGCTTAAAAAAGTCCAGCGCGGAGAATCCAGATAGAGATTCGTAATCCAGTAAAATCCGCCGGGCGTAATCTTGGAATAATAATCCTCTTCGCAGTAGGGACGGAGAAACGCGCCGATTTCATCCGCGAGGGAAACGGGAATGTGATACTTGAGTTCAAACCGTTCCAGCAAGCTGAATCCGCGCGCTTCGCTCATCTTCCCGTCCCCGCCTTGAGATGGTTCGTCACGTCGGTCCGCGCTAGGGCGCCCGTTTCATAAAGCAAGTCCAGATAGACGGAAAAAATGTCCGAATCGAGCTGTGCGATTTTCAAGCGGCTTTCGAGCGAGCTTTCCCGCGCGCGCAAGAGAAGCAGCGGATCGTTTCCCGCCTTGTTCGCAAAGTCCTCGAAAAGCGCGCCCTGATCGACCTGTTCCACGAACCTTTTCTGCACTTCACGCTGGGCAATCAGTCCCATGATCTCTTCGCGATGACGTTCCACTTTCTGCTGCATGTCCCGCTTTTTCGCCTGGTAATCGCGCTCGTTTTCGAGAACGTCGATTTGGCGTTTTAGGCCCGCGGATGCTCCGTCCGAAAAGAACGGCAACTTGAATGCTACCGACGCGTAAAACTTGTCTTGCGTGCGGCGGTCGTCATCGGAACGCTTAAGCTGCCACTCTTCCGTGCAGCTCGAACCTTTGCATTCCGTCGTCACCCATTTATACTTGTATTTCGCGTGGACATACTTGTAGCCTACTCCGATTTTGGAAATGAAGTTCCGGTCCGAGGCGGCGTCCTGCTCGGCGCGCTTTTCGCTCAGCTGCCACTTGGCCTTCGCCATCGCCACATCATCAAAATTTTCCGCATCCCACGAGATGTTTTCGACAATCGCCTTGACGTCTTCGATCGTCGGGAGAAAGTTCGTGTCGAGCGCAACGGAATCAAGTCCGGGCGTCCACGAAAGCAGCTTGAGCTTCGAATCCTTCAGCGCGTTGGAATCCGCAATCACCTTCGCGGAAAGCGTCGCCTGGTTTTCGAGCGCGGTCACCAGGTCCTGCAAACGGAAAGTCTCCGTCCCGCTCAACGCCTGGAGAACTTCTATTCTGTCGGCAGCGACCTGCAAAAGCTCGCGGTGAAGCGTCTGAATCTGCAAGCGTTTCACGTAGCGGAGCGCATGTTCGTAGCGTTCATACAGAATCGCTGCGCGGTCTTTCGCGAGATGCATCTTCTGGTATTCCGACTGGCTTCTCAGATAAGCTTCCGACGCCGAACCTTCGCCAAACGCCTTCGGCTTGATCTTCAATTCGAAATCGTGCTCCAAAAATCCAAATCCGTCGAGCGTGTATTCCAATTCAAGGTCGTTCCAGAGCTTCGTTCCCGAACGTTCCCCGATAGCCGTCATCTTCTTTTGGGAAGCCTGCAAGACCGGATCATTTTCGGCAGAAGAAACCAGAGCGTTCCACGTGAGCGGTTCCGCAAGGACGCTCGCTACAAGAACTCCGCAAAGTACAAGAGACTTCATGGCGCCTCCCCGGCCATCGCGGATTTTTTCAGGATCCCGGGCATTTTCACCTTTTCCGCAATCGAAACCTTTTCGCCGAGCAGAAGACCGTTTTCTTCGGGGATTCGAATCATCACTTCGCGACCGTAGAGCGGCATGTCCGCCATCTTGAGAAGCCGCACCGGGAAAGGCACGATACGGCTCGACATTCCGATGACCGTGCCGTTCATCCGTTCGCCGCTTCCGCCGAGAACCTCGATTTCGTCGCCGACCTGAATCTTCGTGTAAATTTTCTCGTTAATGTATCCGCGGACAAGGGAAACCGCCTTGTGCGTCAGCGTGAGAATCGGGCTGAAGCTCGAAACCTTTTCGCCGTCGCGGACTTCGACCGCTCCTACAATCCATGTCTCTTTCGCAAGAATCGTCAAATCCGCCTGTTCCTTTTCGAGCATGGCGATTTCGCGGCGCAAAGCTTCCGCTTCGGTTTTGCTGCTCATTTTCGCAAGTCCCTTGCTTCCGCGGAGAAGTTTTATCTGGGATGCGGCATTCGCCTCGGCGACCTTCAATTCCTTTTTCAAATTGCGGATGCTCAACAGAATTCCGCTGTTGCTGTCCGCCTTGACTTCGCCCGCGATGCTTTTCAGCTTCGAAGATAACGCCCTGTTCTGTTCATACTGCGTCGAGAGCTTGTCGATTTCGAGAAGAATCGTGTTGCGCTTTACGTTCAGGTCGGACTGGATTTCTGCCACTTTCTGGTCGATATCCGCCGAGTTGATATTTCCGCGACCCTCGGACACGTCCAGCTGCCGTTTCAGCTCGTTCATGCGGAGCGCAAGGTCCGGTCTGCGGAGTTCCACAAGCGTATCGCCCGGATGCACTTCTTCGCCCGGAATCACGTGAATCTTCACCACTTCGACAGCTTCCGGCATACTGATGGTCGTCTCGGCGGCTTCCGCGATTCCCGAAAATACGACATTCTGCCCATGGAAAAAATATCCCAGAAGAACAATCGAAACGACAGCGAGAATCCATGCCAAAAGCATCTTGTGCGATTCAATCGCATGGAAACGCGAAGAATTCAAGTCCGCAAGCTCGTCCAACTTCTTGAAAAATCCCATCGAATCCTCCTAGACTTCTGTCGTCGCATCCTGCATCATAAAGTGAATGTCCGAAATCCCGGAAATCGTCGTCAGCTCCTTGAGCACTTCTCCCGCGGGCCGGTTCTTCCGCAACCGCACCTGGTACGCCACATCGACCCGCTCGCCGCCGTCAATCTCCCGCATCGTTATCAGCACGAACGTCTTGATGTTCGCCCGCATCACCTTTTCGAGTTTTTCACGGGCAGCGGATTCGTTCGGCATCGCAAAGCGGAGCATCCCGTCAAAGAAATTTTTTGTCCCGAGCCCCGAACGCGAAAGCACGAACGCGATGACACAAAACGCGAGCGTCCCCCCGGCAGCGATTCCCCAGGCAAAGACGCCGCAGCCGATTCCCGCGCCGAGAGCCGCAAACAGGAACATGATATCCCGCGGGTCCTTGAAGCTCGTCCGAAACCGCACAATCGAAAGTGCACCGAGCATCCCGAGACCGCGCCCCACGTTGTCGCCAATCGCCTGCATTACGGTCGCCGCCACCACAGAACTGAGCACCAGCGCCTGCACAAAGTTCCGCGAATAGGAAAGTCCGAGGAACGTATGCTCGTAGGTAAAGCCTATCGCCGTCGAACACACAAAGGCGAGGAGAAGCGTGTAGGCCATCGTGATGAGCGTCGGGTAGGCAGTGCTGGACTGGACGGTGAGAAGATCGATCATATAAGAGCCTTTTAAAAGGTTGTCAACGGGTATTTCGAAACATGAAACGCCCTATTGAAATTAGTTTTAAGCGTCCCGAAATGCACATAAACAAAAGTTTAAAAAGCGACTTTTCTTCCCGTTTGAAGCGGGATTTTTCGTCAAACGGGATTTTTTACCCCTTTTCTTGAAAAATCTTTCCACAAGAAAAGGCGGACCGGGCCGCCTTTTTTCTAAAAGTTTGCGATTTTTTTTGGGGAACGCTAAGCGTCCATCGCGCCTTTCTTCGAAACGATGCTCATGTAGATGATGCCGAGCACCGCGGACAGGAAGCTCCCCGAAAGGATTCCCACCTTCGCACCGGCGAGAAGCTCGTGATGCGCCGGGTCGGCAAACGCAAGACCCGCGACAAACAGCGACATCGTAAATCCGATGCCCGCGAGCATTCCGCCGCCGAGAAGAATCTTCCAGTTCACGCCTGTAGGAAGCCGGCAGAGCTTGCTCTTGATAGCGGCAAACGACACGAGGAAGATGCCGAGAGGCTTTCCGATGACAAGGCCCGAAGCGACCGAAGCTGTCACCATGCTGATAGCACTCGGTTCAATGACAACGCCCGCGTTCGAAAGGGCGAATAGCGGCATAATCACAAAGTTCACCCACGGCTGCAAATGCGTATTCAAGCGTCCCTGGAGCGAACCGCTTTCGCGGGACGTCCGTTCCAGAATGTCGAGAACTTCCTTCCGCTGGTCGTTCGTCATCGGGCGGTTTTCCTTGACCGCATCGCCGACGGTTACGATCAGACGGTCCATGTATCTTTTGGAAACCATCGGGTTCACCGGGGTGAGAAGTCCGATGATCACGCCGCAGATTGTCGGATGGACGCCGCTTTGCACAAAGCAGAACCACGAAATCAGGGCGAGGACGCCGTGCACGAAGAAATTCCGAATGCCCAGCTTGAACGAAAGCCACGTGAGGAAAAGGAAGATCGCGGCGATTCCGAGAGCGAGCCACTGGACGCCGCTCGAATACCCGACCGCCACGACGATGATGGAACCGATATCGTCCGCAATCGCAAGCGTCAGAATCATCACGCGCAGACCGTGCGGCACCCGCGAACCGAGAATCGCCATGCAGCCCACCGTGAACGCGATATCCGTCGCCATCGGGATTCCCCAGCCGTGGTGCGCTTCAGCCGGGCAAAGTCCCAGGTAGATAATCGCCGGGAAAAGCATTCCGCCGACCGCTGCGAGAACCGGGAGAAGCGCCTTCCGAAAATCGTGCAGCTCGCCTTGGACGATTTCGCCCTTGACTTCCAGGCCCACAGAAAAGAAGAATATCGTCATCAGCGCATCGTTTACAAACCAGCCGAGAGTCGGAATGTGACCGCCGAGCGCCTTGTCGATGCTCCACGGGCCAATCGTAAAGTTAAAGGGAAGCGACCAGAACGCGACGTAGGTTTCGTTCGAAATATTCGCCCACAGAAGAGCAATCGCCGTCACCACGATAAGCCCGATTCCCGCAGTCGATTCAATCCTCAAGAACCGCTGCACGGGTCCCACAAACTTGTCAATCGCCGCGAGCGGCACCGTCGTTCCGAGAATTTCCTTTTCGGCCATATTCTTCCTTTGTTGTTTGCCCACCCAAAATTAAAAAAAGGCTTCCACGACAGAAGCCTTTTAATCCCCGAAAGGAACCTTTTCATCAATAAAGATGGGGAGGTGGCCAACGCGGATTCTTCGAACTCATATCGACCTTGTAGAAATTCTTGTCGAAGCGTCCGTCGTCTTCTCCGTAGAGACGCATCACGTAGCGGGACATCCACTTGGCAAGCTTCAGAACGGTGAGCTTGTGGCGCAGACGTCCCTGGCAATCGCGGTTCATGATATCCGGGAGCGTGCTCGTCGTGAGGATTTCGTCGATCGACGGACTGTTCAGTTTTTCGCGGGCTTCCGGGCTGGAATTGAAATGCGTCACGCAGAAGCAGACGCGGTTCGGGGCGCCGGTCTTCAGGTAGTCGCAGCAGCGGACAATCGTCGAACCCGTGCGAACCATATCGTCAAACACGATCACATCCTTGCCCTTCAGATAGTCGAGCTGGACTTCCGAATCCGGGCTGAGCGTCATGCTGACTTCGCGTTCGCCCGTGCGGACCTTGCTCATGATGACGCGCTTGCACTTCGAAAGCTGGAGCGCATCGTACATCGCATTCACAAACGGAGTGGCTCCCTTGTCCGGTGCGACGATGACCAGGTTGTCGCCGTCCTTTCCGGTCTGCACGAAATTCGACGTCTTGATGTAATGCGCATACACTTCCGTCGGAATCATGTTGTGGAAATGCCCGTCGAAAATTTCGCCGTAGAGATTCTGGACCTTGACCGAATGGTTGTGGACGGTTATCACGGAATCCACGCCCGAAGCCTTCAAAAGCTGCGCATAGAGAAGCGCCGTAAAAGGCTGCCCGTCGAATTTCTTCAAGTCCGCAATCGGACGTTCCTTTTCCAGGTCCCCGACCCGGTGTGCGCCGCGGTCCTGTGCGCTGTAGAACAGGTCCGGTTCCATCAGAACGACGCTTTCCGCTCCGTTTTCCTTGGCGGCCCGGGCGAGAATGCACGCCCGCATCGCGAGGTCGTTCCGGCTCCATTCGTGCGTCGTCGAGGAGCAGATGAGGACAATCTTCCCCTGCAAACGCTTGCCGATATTTTCGTCGTCGAAAACATCGATCATGTAGCGGGGGCAAAATTCGGAATTCGCATAGGTTTTCAGCGAAACCGTATCGGAAATATCTTCGCGGAGCCCGATGTACTGCGCAATGTCAATCGCAAACGGATCGTCCGTAAAGGTACCTGTGACAATGAATCGATCTTGCATCCAAGAATCCTTTTTTGGGTATTCGGAAAGATAAAAAAGCTTTTCCGCTTTGGCTAAGAGTTTTATAAATTGAAAGACAACAGGGTTCAAAAAGAGGAAACAATGACAGACAAAAACAAACCCGACGACTTTTCTTCGCAATACCGGCTGAATCTTCTTCCGCCCGATGATTTAAAATCAGAATGCCCACAAAACCTATACAGTATCGAAAGTAGATTCGCTGAAGGTTTAAAAACTCAATTTCACATCCAATACAATGCGCCGAATTATAAAATTTATTCCGCCAAAGATTCCATACCTCATCCCAAAGGAGGGGAGCGTATAACTGGTCAAAGATGGACGACGAGCAATTTAAGCCCCGCGATATCGCCCAGCACATCTATGACAAAAACCGATTTCTTCCGCAAATCAAATGGGAAACCAATCCCTTTGTTTCCGCCGAAATGCACCTTAATTTACGAAGAAACGTTTTTGACATCTATAATGTACAAGCTCATGAATTCAAGCACTTACTTGCCAAATCCCTGCTTTTAAATTTGATCTATTTACGAGGATTGAAAGTCTTTCAACAGATGCGCACGGAAAACCGCGTCTCCGACATCGATATGTTCAATGTAACGGACATCACCGACGGGATGAACAATTGGGTAAACACAAAAATCGGAGACAGTACAAGATTGGATCTAATCAAAAACGACATGCGTCAAATCGAAGATTTGTTGGATACTATCGAAAACGAGGATAACATCGATCGAGCCTGTTACCCAATCGTCGATGATTTATTAGATATTTACGGCAATTACCTAGAGGACCTTCATGAATAAATTTTTCATTCTCGCCACACTTTTCGCCGCCAGCGCAAACGCCTACACGCCGATTCCCCGACTCGAAGGATTCCAAGAATTTTTGGACAACTGCATCTGCAAGGAATACAAATATCACGAAGAGCGCATCCGGCATGTCAAGGACATCGAAGAATCCGTCAATTTTGTCGTCTCCGGCAGCATCAAGGACACGTTACCTTCCGGAAAAGTCGTCTTCCGGCACATCCCGGAAATCTGCTGTACGCGCGCCCAGATGGACAGCCTACGGACAGAAATCTACGCTTGGAAAGAACGTTGCGAAAAAGCATGCCCGTCCTTTATTCCGGAATGCGATTGCGGAATCCCGAACGCAAGACTACTATGTACGATGGGCGGTGCGGATTTGAAAGAGGATCTAAAAGAGGAAACGCCTTGAAAATCATTTCGCCCGTTCGCTAAATCTTTTCAGGCAATCTTTGCGAATATCATTGTGAAAATTCGACTTTGTACTCGAACTGGCTGATAAAATCAGCGAAGGCAAATACGGAATCCAGTATCTGGATTACAAAGTCCTCGCCGAGATGTTGCTCCAAGCGGAATCAACGCGCTGATTTTCACCAGCGTGAACTTTCTCCGACGGCGATTCCGTTTTTCATTTGCACGCTTCCGGGCCTTTTGCAAAATCCAGCGCCCGCTTTCCATTTTTGCTTACGCAGAAGCCCAACGTTGGGCTTCCCATGTATTTGACGGTTTTATTTTTTCTGTAAATTTTGAAAGGAATTTCATTTTTTGCAATAGCGGCCAACGCAGCCATCTTCATCATCGCATTTTCTTGAGAACCAAAAAAACTTTTCGCATTGGTTGTTAAATTCAAGAAATCCACTTCGTCCATCGGTTTTTGCCATTCCGTTTCCCCGAATAGCGTTCTCACCTTATCAACTCCACGATATTCACATTTCCAATAGTAAGCGCCAAAATTTCCATAACGTGAAAAATCTATATATTCATTCCCATAGCTTGCCGTGTCAGTGCGAAAGACCCAATGGTTGCAGCAATACTGTTCCAATGGAAATTCGCCATAGACAATCCCTTTCCGAACAATCTTTTTCCCTTTGGTTTTTTCTGGAATGCGAAATTTATCAAAGCAAGTAGAGCCATTTTGCGGTTTTTTATCGCCGTTATCATACGTAGGCCAAGCATCGCTCACGAAGACAAATTCGCCCCCGAAAGAGTAGCAGCCTGTATTGTAAATTTGAAGTTCCTCCGTGTTTTCACAGACAGGATTTTCCGCAACTGCGGGTGCATCCATCTCATCAACTTCACGAGAGTGAGTATCCTCCTCGTCAACTTCACGATATTTACATTCCGAATAGTAAGTGGCAAAATTCCCATAGCGTGAAAAATTTAAATCGCCAAAATCGCTAAGATCGACAAAATCTTTTGTCCGAAACACCCGAAGCTTGCAACAATACTGTTCCCGTGAATTTTCTGGATCACGGGATTTGTTAAAACAAGCATAGCCGTCTTCCGGCATCTTGTCTCCATTCCCAAAGGTCGGCCAAGTATCGCTCACGAAGACAAATTCGCCCCCGAAAGAGTAGCAGCCTGTATTGTAAATTTGAAGTTCCTCCGTGTTTTCGCAGACAGGATTTCCCGCAACCGCAAGAGAAACGGAAACAAGCCAAAAGAGAATGCTCCGGTTCATCAATAATCCTTTATGCAGCGGACGGAAGTTCCCGCACGAGAATCCACATACTCATCTTGAACGACATTTGCATAAGACCCAGGGAAATAATAGTTTATCTTCTCAGACGATGTTCTAAATATAGCCCATTGATGTAAATAGCCAAATTCCCATCGATCCTTACCATCCATATACATTACCCCTTTCATATGATTATACGAACCCGCAGGAAGAACCTTAAATTTATAACGGTCTCCATCATTGTAATACCAATCATCTTTTGAGCGCAATACATAATTAGCGGTTCGCATCCCGCCAACATAATCAAATAAAATTTCCCACTCCGATTCCGACGGCAAGTGCCATCCAGAAGGACATGCATTCATCGCAGCGTAATAAGTGTAAAGCCTTCCGTACTTTTTACAAAGCCGATATTCATTGGCGTAGCACCAACTGCCATAGCCATTATCAACTTCGTAGTTCAAATTCTGCGCCATCCAGACTTGATCGCCAATCTTCACAGTTTTATACACTGTCCCGTCTCTTGAATCTCTAAAAGTCCCTCCCAAAGTAACACCGAGTGCACAAAGCGTTATTACAGCAATTATTTTCATGGTTCCTCCTTTTTCTCAATCATTGAATTCATACTCAGAAACATATTCCACGGACTCATCATAATCTACATCGCTGACAAAATCATGGCACTTTAAACGATATCCACCAGCATGAAAAC
>CAVKXR010000060.1:0-11680 GCA_963660275.1 Oscillospiraceae bacterium | reverse complement strand
GCGTGAGTTCTAGTACGATTTTTGATGCGATTCTGGGAAGCAAGTACTTTTCGCTCATCCTGACGGACAACCAGTTCAATGTTTTGAGGACCAGCACGAGCATCGCCCAGGTAACCGGCAATTCGGATTGGCGCGACCTGCTCGGCACTTCGCTCTGGGAAATTATCCCGAATCCGGAATTCAAGAGCTTTGTACTCAATGCCCAGAGAAACGCTCCGCCGCAGACAAGCGAAATCGGTCAGCATCAAATCGTCTTGCAGCAAAAGAACGGAAAAATTCTCTGGTGGAATATTTCCTTCAACCTGCTTATCGAAGATGACGCTTCCGTCCGCTATCTGTTCCTTGTTTCCGATGAAACGGCAGCTGTTCGCAAGGATTCGTTCCTCGACGCCATCATGTCGTCTTCCCAGAATACGATTTTCATCTTTGACAATGACCTGAAAATCATCTACGTCTCCAAATGCCTGGAAAAAATCCTGGGATGTCCTGCATCCTCGCTTATCGGGAAATCCTATGACGATCTCGCAGCGGTCGGCATTCCGCAAAGCGTCCTGGACATGCCGCTTGAATCCCTCGAAAACGGAAACATCTGGTCGGCTAATTTTGAACTGCCGCTCCAAAACGGCACGCAGCTCTGGTGCCACGGCCAAGGTTGCATCTTGCGTTCAAAGGATTCCAACACTCTGGGGTATCTTTTCTTTATCACGGATATCACGCCGATTGTCGAAGCCGAAAGGGAAGCCAAGGAGGCGACCAAGGCGAAAAGCCTGTTCCTTGCGAACATGAGCCATGAAATCCGCACACCGATGAATGCGATTATCGGCATGTCCGACCTGGCTCTTGCCACGGAACTCACGCCGAGACAGGAGCATTATCTCGACCGGATTTCGTATGCGGCAAAATCGCTCCTCGGCATCATCAACAACATTCTGGACTATTCGAAGATCGAGGCGAAGAAGCAGGAGCTGGAACACATTCCTTTTACTATCCGGGAAACGATATCCAATGTGCTTTCCATCGCGGTCGTACGAATTACCGGCAAGCCGATTGAACTTTTGGCGGATATCGATTCGAATATTCCTGAACGCGTTTTTGGGGATCCGCTGCACCTGACCCAAATTTTGACGAACCTGATCAACAATGCGGAAAAGTTTACGGAACGCGGGCAGGTGATCCTGAAAATGAAGCTCGTCAGCCAAGAAAATTCCAAGGCGACGATTTACACGAGCGTCTGCGATTCCGGAATTGGGATGACCGCGGAACAGTCCAAGAAGCTGTTTCACGTCTTCACCCAGGCAAATGACTCCATGACCCGCAAGTACGGAGGAACCGGGCTTGGCCTCGCCATCTCGCATTCCCTGGTCGATCTGATGGGCGGGGAACTTCAGGTCAAAAGTGAATTTGGAAAAGGCAGTGAATTTTACTTTACGGTGACATTCGACGCCATCGACCGTCCGCAGAATAAGGGAAAATCTCCGCTCCAGGGAAAATCGGTCCTAGCTCTGGACGAAAATGCCGAAGCCCGAAACATCCTGGGAAAACTTTTCGATGCGCTTGAAATGGACGCTTCGCTGGCTGCCGATGCGGACGAATTTCAGGAAAAGTTTACGCAAAAATCCTACGACTGTGTGATGATTGCCTGGAACATTCAGGAAATGCCCGCTTCCGCCCTGGCAAAAAAACTCTCGGATTACGGAAAAGGCGTTCCGCCCCTTGTCGCGATTTTCAAGCAAAACGATGAAAAAATTCTCAAGGAAGCCGTTGAAGCGGGCTTCAAACGCTTTTTGCCAAAACCATTCCTGTTGAAGGACCTGAAAAACACCCTGGAAGAAGCACTCGGATTCCGCGTCATCGAAAACAGCAAGACGCACAAGCCAAAAGTCCAGCCGGAATACCGCTTTGAACGGGCAAACATCCTGCTTGTCGAAGATAACGCCCTGAACCAGGAGCTCGCCATCGAACTTTTGAACCGTGTCGGTCTGGATGTCGATGTGACGAATAACGGCAAGGAAGCTGTCGAAGCGGTCAAGAAAAATGACTATGCCCTGATCCTGATGGATCTGCAGATGCCCATTATGGACGGGTTCGAAGCGACAAAGGCCATCCGTCAAATGCAGAAAGAAAAAAAGCGAAATGTTCCCATTGTGGCCATGAGCGCCCGCGCACTCCAGGGAGACAAGGAAAAAAGTTTGGAAGCAGGCCTAAACGCCCACATCACCAAGCCAATCGATCCCGTTGAATTCTATGCGGAACTTGCCAAGTGGCTCGAACAGAAAAAAGCAGCGAACAAAGATAGCCAGGCAAGCGACAGTCAACTCAAACCGATTGTTTCCAAAGACCCGTTTCTCGCCGCGTTTGACCGCATTCCGTATTTTGATGCGGAACTCGGGCTGTACCGTTCGGTTGGCAGCAAGCCTTTATACCTCAAGGTAATTCGGCGCTTTGTCGATGATTTCGACGGATATATTCCCAAGATTCTCGACGCTATCCAAAACGGGGAAAAGGAGTCTGCCGTCCGGATGGCCCATACGCTCAAAGGCATCGCCGGAACCATCGGTTGCACGAAATTGCAGGAAATGGCGGCAAAGCTTGAATTTCAAATTTCTTCCGAGGATGCCAAATTGGAAGGGCAGCCTTGGAGCAAACTGGGCGATGTCCTCGAACAGTTAATCGAGAGGATTCGAAAAGCGATTCCTCTTGCCGCCTCGGCGATTGGCGAACAGGACGATGAACTGATCGAAGATCCGAATGCGGACAGCAAGCTTGCCAAGATGCTCGAAATGATTGAACCGGCGATTCAAGACGCTATCCCGATGGATTGTCGTATCGCCTTGAAAGTAGTGGAACGCATCAAGTTCGCTCCGAAACGTTCCGAGCTACTCAAGAAACTCAAGCAGGCGATCGATGATTTTGATTTTGAAAAGGCGCACCAAGTCGTTACGGAACTCAAGGAAATTCAAAACAGCTAGCTACACAATAAAAGCGACCAAAAGAATCAGTGCGACTATTCCTGCAATAACCGCGGTCACGATTTTTGAAAACCTCTTTCTCGAAGAACCGAATTCATTTTCCAAAATTTCATCGTAATCGGGCATTTCCAGGTCGGCATTTTCCGCGCCTTCCGACCAGCCGGTTTGCGCATCGCTACCACACTCCTTGCAGTTAAGCGCCTTGTCGGAAATTTCCGCTCCGCAGTGGGGGCAAATTTTCATTTTCTAGACCTCAAAAAAAAGGTCTCGCACAAAATGTACGAGACCCAAAGGAACAAATGTCAGCCGCTTGACTTATTTTGCAAACGGAAGGCGGTCCGCAGAACCGAGAACTTCACGGTTCTTGCGAGCGTACATTTTCTTGAGTTCGTCGCGGGCCGGTCCGAGATACTTGCGCGGATCGAATTCGCTCGGGGATTCGACAAAGACCTTGCGGATGGCAGCGGTCATCGCAAGACGACCGTCGGAGTCGATGTTGATCTTGCAGACAGCGGACTTTGCGGCCTTGCGGAGCTGTTCTTCGGGAATGCCGACGGAATCAGGAATCTTTCCACCGTACTTTTCGATTTCGCGGACATATTCCTGCGGAACGGAGGAAGAACCGTGGAGAACGATGGGGAAGCCCGGAAGCTTCTTTTCGATTTCGGCGAGAACGTCGAAAGCGAGCGGAGGCGGAATCAGGACGCCGTCCGCATTGCGGGTGCACTGTTCCGGCTTGAACTTGCAACGGCCGTGGCTCGTTCCGATCGAGATGGCGAGAGAATCGACACCGGTCTTGCTGGTGAAGTCGATGACTTCTTCCGGACGGGTATAGTGGGATTCTTCGGCGGAAACTTCGTCTTCGACTCCGGCGAGGACACCGAGCTCACCTTCGACGGTGACATAATCCTTCTGGGCGTGAGCGTAATCGCAAACCTTCTTGGTCAGCGCGACGTTTTCTTCGTAGGGGAGAGAGGATCCGTCGATCATCACGGAAGAGAAGCCCATGTCGATGCAGGACTTGCAGAGTTCGAAAGAGTTACCGTGGTCGAGGTGGAGGCAGATCTGCGGTTCGGCAAGTCCGAGTTCCTTGGCGTATTCGACCGCACCCTGGGCCATGTAGCGCAAGAGGGTCTGGTTTGCATACTTGCGAGCGCCCGAAGAAACCTGGAGGATTACCGGGGACTTGGTTTCGACGCAAGCCTGGATAATCGCCTGCATCTGTTCCATGTTGTTGAAGTTGTACGCCGGAACCGCGTAATGATTCTTCATCGCGTCCGCAAACATTTCCTTGGTATTGACCAAACCAAGGGTCTTGTAGGAAACTGCCATTTTTTACCTCTGTGAGTTGTGAATGCGGTTTTTCCGCAATTCGTTTGCTGCCCATAATGTAGAAAATTCATCGGATGCGGAGACATGGATGGCGATTTTTTTTTAAGAAAGCGTCCCATGCCGCAAAAGAAGTCGGCTGATACAGCAAGAGGTTGTTTCAAAATGAAACCCGGTCGGCAAAAAGGACGAAATTTCTCTTTTTCGGCGGCTTTTAAATGGCATGCATTTTGCTTTGAGAGGGGCGGTTAAAATACCTGCCGATTTTCGGCAAGGAGGTTTCAATGTCTGAATTTTCAAATGAATCCGAAAAGGTTCTCGCCAAGGCGCAAGAGCTGATGGACAAGAAGTCCCATTCCTATCTGGGAGTGGTGCACTTGGCATACGGGCTTCTGGAAGCGCCGGACGCTAGGTTGAAAAATCTGTATCGAGCCAAAAAGGCGAATATCAAGGAAATGGAGGGAAAGCTCGCCCCGTTTCTGGATTCCGTCCCGAAACTGGTCGGTGTAAACCCGGACGCAGGACGTCCCGACGAGGACCTGTCACGCGTTCTCCGGGCGGCGATTCAAACTGGCCGTCAAACGTCCCAGGCGGCAAGTCCGAGCGACATGCTGGTTGCGCTGATGCGTTTTGCCGCGGAACGCCGGGTGGCGAAAGTCTTTGAAGATGCGCTTGGAAGCGCGGAAGTCGTGGAAACGTGGCTTTCCGATCCGATGAGCGCTGCCGCTGTTGCCGAGGAGGAATCCCCGCTCAAGCTTTACGGACGGGAACTCGTTTCGCTCGCCGAAGAAGGAAAGCTTGATCCGGTCATCGGGCGCGAGGAGGAAATCCGCCGGGTAATCCTGATCCTTTCGAGAAAGACGAAGAACAATCCGGTATTGGTCGGTGAACCCGGTGTCGGAAAGACGGCGATCGTGGAAGGACTCGCCATGCGAATCTACAAGGGCGATGTTCCCGATGCGCTGAAAGGGAAGAAGCTCTTTTCGCTCGATCTGTCAGCGTTGATGGCCGGTGCGAAATATCGCGGAGATTTCGAAGAACGTCTGAAGAACGTCTTGAACGCCTTGGAAGAGGACGGCAACACGCTTCTCTTTATCGACGAACTGCACACGATTGTCGGTGCGGGAAAGACGGAAGGCAGCATGGACCTTGGAAACATGCTGAAACCGAAGCTCGCTCGCGGGGAACTCCACTGTATCGGTGCGACGACAACGCAAGAGTATCGCCGCTATATCGAAAAGGATGCGGCTCTCGAACGGCGTTTCCAGCCGGTGGCGGTTACGGAGCCGACTCAGGACGAAGCGATTTCCATTCTGAGAGGCGTGAAAGAAAGCTTTGAAACGCATCATGGGGTGCGGATACACGATAACGCTCTTGTTGCCGCGGTCAAGCTTTCGAGCCGTTACATCGCGGACCGTTTCCTTCCCGACAAGGCTATCGACCTGATCGACGAAGCGGCAAGCATGGTGAAGACCCAGCTCGACACGGTTCCCGAAGCGCTAGACGACCTGCAACGCAAGGAATTGCAGCTGAAAATCGAGGAAAAGGCTCTTGCCAAGGAAAGCGACGACAAGAGCAAGAAGCGCCTAGCGGAACTCAAGGAAGAACTCGCCACGACATCCGCTGCGGTATCCGCGATGCAGTCGAAGTGGCAGGAACGCCGGGCGAAGTTCAACGAGCTGAAAACCGCCAAGGAACGTCTCCACAAGGCGCACGAGGAAATGGAGCAGGCCGAGGCCCGCTACGACTTGAACCGGGCCGCCGAACTCAAGTACAACACGATTGTCAAGCTCGAAAAGGAAGTCGCCGACTTAGAGGAAAAAGCCCGCAAGGAATCCGAAAACGGCGAACTGACCGAGGAAGTAACCGAAGAAACGGTCTCGCAGGTGGTAAGCCGCTGGACAGGAATTCCGGTGACACGTCTCCGCGAAACGGAACGCGCAAAGCTTCTTCATCTCGATGAACGCTTGCACAGGCGGGTCATCGGGCAGGATGCGGCTGTGTCTGCCGTCGCGGAAGCGATTCTGCGAAATCGGAGCGGCCTTTCCCGGGAAAACGCCCCGGTGGGAAGCTTCCTTTTCCTCGGGCCTACAGGTGTCGGAAAAACGGAACTCGCCAAGGCTCTCGCCGAAGAACTTTTCGACAGCGAAAACGCGATGGTTCGAATCGATATGAGCGAATACATGGAAAAGCATTCCGTGTCCCGTCTGATCGGTGCGCCTCCGGGATATGTCGGTTACGAGGAAGGCGGACAGCTGACGGAAGCGGTCCGCACCAAGCCTTATTCCGTGGTGCTTCTCGACGAAGTGGAAAAGGCGCATCCCGACGTATTCAACGCTCTCTTGCAGGTTCTTGATGACGGACGCCTGACAGACGGCAAGGGTCGTACGGTGAATTTCAAGAATACGCTCATCCTGATGACTTCGAACCTGGGATCGGACCTGTTCGCCGCAAATCCGAACAAGGAAGTCTCGCTCGACGACGTGATGCCGCGCCTCAAGGGATTTTTCCGGCCCGAATTCCTGAACCGCCTCGACGAGGTTCTCGTATTCAAGAGCCTTTCGAAAGAACAGATTCTCTCGATTGCGAAGCTCAAGTTCGACGATCTCTCGAAGCGGGCGGCCCGCGAAGGCTATATCGTCAAGGCTTCGGAAGCCGCGCTACGGGCAATTGCGGACAAATCCTACAGCCCGGAATTCGGAGCGCGTCCCATCCAGAGGTTCCTCGAACGTGAAGTGGAACGGAAACTGTCCCATGCGATTATCGCAGGAGATATTAGGCCAGATGTTCCTTGCACGGTCGATTACAAAGACGAAAATTTCGTCATCGAATAAGCAGAAAAAATACGAAAGGGCAAGCGCAAAAGTTTGCCCTTTTTTGTTTTAAAATTTTTGAGTGTCAGAATTCCAGGATTCCGTAAACACCGGTCCGGACGCGGTCGTTGTTCTTCTCCTGCAAAATTCCAATGGCGATTTCCGCCGTCACATGAAAGTAGGGGAGAATCCCTATCTGGACTCGCGGAACGATATCGACCATGAAGTCGTCCGTGATATTTCCCAGGCTGCCGGAAGTTTCGATTCCGATCATCGCAAGGAGAGCTTCCGTAAACTTGAACTCCGGGGTAGCCCCGAAGGCAATTGTCGCAAGGTCTCCATCGCTAACCACCCGGTCGAGAAAGCCGATGCGCGCCTCGTAAAGCGTCGAAAAAATCCGGGAAAGCGGCTGGAGTTTCGCATAGGAAAAGACAAGGCCCGCTCCGCGGTGATTTCCGACACCGATGAGAAAATCCGCACCAACCGTCGAATATTCGAAAATACGATACTTTGCGCCAAAATCCACATAAGCCTGGACCGATTCCAAGTTGTCTTCCGTATCGAAAAGAAGCTTGCCTCCGATTTCCCAAAAATCGTTTATCGCAACCTGCACGTTTAACGGCAAATAGCCGTCCTCTTCATAATTTGTGTAAAAACCTCCGCCCGCCGAAAAGCGGTCCCGCGTAAGGAATTCCGGGCCAAAGGTATAGCGGGCATCCCAGATGCGGTCAAGGGCGAAGGACGAAGCGGTGCCTAATGCGAGCAGCAGGAGAGTATTGCGAAATAAAATTTTCACGCGGAAAAAGTAGAAAATTTAACGTTTGAACGTCGATGTCCAGACTTCGGTAAGCGTCGAAAGAATTTCAGTCCGTGCCTTGTCGATGAAAGCGGTGCGATCTTCTGGCTGGATTTTCTTTTCCTTATCGACGGCAAACGAAATCGGTTCGCCTGCCGGGGAAAGGGAAAACTCCAAATTTCCCGAAAAACGAATCGTTTCTGCGGAAAGAATCTTCATCAAGACCGGTCCAATCTGCAGATGCGTATGAAATTCGACGGGCGAGACGCCCGGCAAAAGCTTTGCCGAATCCCGGAACGCAATCGGAAGCGAGACGAGCGAATCCAAAAGAACGGAACCGTTTGCGGATCGCAGCCAGAGAGTGTCTTCGGAAGGGTTTTTCACCGCGATATGGATGGCGAAATAAAGGGTTCCCAAACTGTCAGGAATCATGCCCTTTGCGACATTTTGAATCAGAAGGATGGTTTTGGGGTTCGGAACAAATCCGCCAAGGGCGGTGCCTCCTAAAATTTTATCCAAATCGACATGGGCGGAATCCAGCGAGACCTCGGAAATTTCCAACTCGCACTTGCCGAGAATCTTTGCCGCCTGGATTTTACGGGACGCCGAGCATCCCAAGACAAGCGCAGTTCCCAAAAAGGTCAGCAATAGTGCAAAAAAGAATTTAATGAATTTCATCATGGAAAAGATAGGATTTTATTCGCCAAAACATTTCGCATCGCAAGAAAGTGTCGTTTTGAAACTTTAAACGATATGTCCGATAAGCGCCATTATGTAAACTAGAATCGAGTTTTTTTGTCTTCGGTGTTTCGCTGTAAAATTTCATTTTAAGCTCACCGAAAAAGATTTACCTGCGTCAATCGCCATTATTTATTTGTCTGGAAGTTTTTGGAACGATTATTTTTTCGTCGCGTTCTATATCTTTCGTAGCTTCTTCGCCAACTCAGGGTGGTTCATCTCTTCAAGCCGTATGGCGAGATTTTCCCGTTCTTCGGCATCCATCATCGGGATTTCCTTTTTGTAGCGTTCCAGATAGCTTGAAAGCCTTTCCCATTCGCCGAGTGTCGCTAACAGGTTTACGTAGTCGGGCGAAACATAGACGCCAAGCCGGAATTTCTCATGGGAATCGAGCAGATCCTCTTTGCGGGACGGAGAAACCACTTGGCAAAGGCTCATCAGGTGATATTCCTTCGGGAATTTTTCGTAAAGCTTTTCCGCCAGCTCTAAGGCGTCCTTTTTATTTTCCTCTTTAAATAGGATTCCGATTTTCAAATCCAGAAATTCCTCTTCGTCGGAGCCTTCGGGATTTTTGACTTCATCCATCAATCGGTTTGCATTCGCCAAGTCTCCTGCGACATAGTAAGCGTTTGCCACATCGACAAGCGTTCTGTTGGAGTGTTCCGAATCCTTCAAAAAAGCGATTTTTTCATACAGCACCGGATCGTTTGCTCCATCCGCCAAATCCAGAAGTCCCGAGAAGATTTCTTCTTCGTTTTCCAGATCGTGCGCCGCTACGGTCGAAAGGACATCTTCCGCCAAGCGTTCCGTTTCTTCCTTAGAAAGGAAATCCTGCGCGCCCAGGAAGACTTCCGACCGAACCTCTTCCCCTGCGGAATTGACCAACAGATCGTGCATCAAATTCAATACGTATTCGCGATTTTCGCAATCCTTCGCCTTTTCCATGAAAAGCGAAGCAGCATCCGCAAACAAATCTTCGACCGCGCCTAAAAGTTCCTCGTCGCTTTCGGGAATGTCGAAGTAGGCGCTGCAGTTGAGAAACCAGGCGAGCATTTCCAGAATTTCTGCGTCCGATTCAAGCTTTTCGATTTTTTCAAACTGCCCCGCCAAAAGATCGTATAGCTTTTCCGCAGGCGTTTCGCAAAAGTCCCCTTTCGCAACCGAGACAAGGACTGCCCGAATCTTATCGACCGGTCGGAGATTCGATTCTTCCAAAGCATTGGATTTCCACACTTTTTTCTTTTTGGCCATCTTATTTCCTGCCTAAAATACGTTGATAGACTTCCTGGGATTTTGTTTCGTCTCCGGCGTTGTAATAGGCGTTCCCGACGTTTTCCGCGCCGATCCGCCCTTGGGAATTTCCGAGCTTCCAGGCGTTCATGTAATTTTCGAGAGCTTCCCCATAACGCTTTTGGGAAAAATAGATCTGTCCCAAATCGACAAGCAGAAGGTCTTTACCTTTTCCAAAGCGAAGTCCCTCTTCAAGCGTGAAAATTGCCATCCACGGAGATTCGTCCGCAAGATACATCTGGGCGAGAAACCTTCGCGCCGACGTGTTCTGCGGGTCGGTCAAAAGTCCGCTTTCCATTTCGCGGATTGCCTTTTTCGTCGAATCCATTTTCGAATAATAATGGGACAGCGTATAATGGACATCGGCCCCGGCGCTTGCCGTGTTATCGACAGCGCGTTTTAGCGTCTTGACGGCGTATTCGTAGTCGCCGAGCGTTTCATAGACTTCCGCGAGACCGTACCAGGCATCGATCCGGTCGGGATTTAGGCGCGTAGCCGCTTCGAAATGTTTCTGGGCCAAGGCAAGCCCGTGCGATTTGAGAAAGCATTCGCCGAGCGCATAATGGATATGATCCGATTCTTCACCGAGATCGAGGGCGCGCCTGTAGGCGGAAATCGAAAGCCCGTAGTCGCCACCTAGATAATAGAGATCCCCAAGAAGCACCCAGGCCCGCGAAAAATCCGGCATCAGTTCCACGGTCCGCCTGTAAGCGACGATGGCGATGTTTTTCTTGTCTAATTGGACAAGGCTGTTTCCCAGATTGAACCAGGCGAAAGGTTCGTATTGACCGTCCTGAATCGCTGTCCGATACATCTTGACCGCCCGTTTGTAATCCCCCTTGTCGTAAAGCTCGTTCGCCTGCTTAAAAAAGTCTTCCGCGAAAAGCGGAGGGCAGAACGCTAGCACGGCAACGAGAAGGATTGCGTACAAATTCACGCTTTTAGGGCTTCTACGGGACAAACTTGAACTCCTTGGTCGCCTTTTGCGCAACGGGATAGTTTCCGAGCTTTGCCGGTTCGAACTTCCAGGCGCGAATCGCCTTGAGCGCTTCGCTTTCAAAACCGTAGCCTTGCGGATCGACGGAAAGAACGCTCGCCCCGGTCACGTTTCCATAGACATCGATGACCATGTAAACCTTTACGTAACCAGCGACGCCAAGCTTTTTGGCGCGTTCCGGATAGACGGGATTCACCGCTTTGAGTGCGCGCGCTTCTTCATCGACGTCTCCCGCTTCATAGACGACATTCTGCATTCCGCCGCCCGCACCGACCGCGACTCCGTCTCCCGAGCCGTCACCGCGCGAAAGCGAAAGGTCCATCTGGAAATTGGAACGGCTGCGTTCACCTTCCGACATCCGGGAATTCATCTTGAACGTATTCGGCTGCACGATTTTCCGAATCTGCCTTTGCGGCGTGGCCTTCTTTTTTTCCTGGACAATCGTCTCGACTTCGGTAAGCTCATCGATGCGCGGCTTCTGCGGTAAGGAATCCGAGCGAAAAAGCAAAACGTTCAGGACGGGAATCGCCAGAAAGAAAAAGGAATTGACGGCGAAGGCGAGGAGAATCGCCACGGCCCAGCGGGAACGGAAGAGAATTGCCGAAAAACGCTTCAACCCTACTCCTTCGAAGCCGAAATGGAAACCTTTCGGACATGCGCCAGATTGCATTCGTCAAGCACATCGACGATCTTCCCCGACGGAGCGTCACGGTCGGAAACGATGATGACGGGACGGTCCGGGGATTCC
>CAVKXR010000059.1:0-12121 GCA_963660275.1 Oscillospiraceae bacterium | reverse complement strand
ATTTTTTCGTTTTTTCAATAGGCTTTTCCACCGCAGCGGGTTTCTTTTCTACCGGCACTGCCGAAAGAGATTCCGTTTTCTTCAGCGCGGAACGCTTCGCCGGAACGGTTTTCGATACGGACTTCTTGATTTCCTCGACCTTGGACTTGACTTTCGCCTTTGCCTTGCGAGAAGCCTTTTTCAGCTCTTCGACCTTGGACTCGGCCTTTTGTGAAATGACCTTCAATTCCTCGACCTTCGCCTTCTCCTTTTTCAAGGCATCCTTGACGATGGTCTTCACCGAAGAAACGACCTTGTTCTTTGTCGGAGAAGCTTTTGTTTTCGAACTCATGTCGATCTCCTTTGGTGCCCTAGTGCACCGTTTTCGGCTTATTGCCCCAATTGCCAACGCCCGTCAGCCCGACAGAAACACCGATGAACGTCTCATCCCAGACGGTTCCGTTATCCGACTTGCGCATACCGCCGAGGACAGCGACATCCACTTTCGTATTCCGCCGACCGAGCGGGAATCCGGCACCAAGAGAGGCTCCGTATTCTTTTATATCTGCAATGTAATAATTTCTAAACCATGCCCCGGCACGGAAATCCATCCGCTGGACATATTTCTTGAAATAGTCCGTCGAACCGCTTCGCTCGTAACCCAGCGCAGCGACAAATTCCGTCTGGGTATCCGTCGAATCCGCAAGATTCCATGCCCCGGCGATGTTCGCAATGTCCGCGTCCCAGCCTCGAAGCATAAAGTCGAGCATGATGTGATGGCGTTTTTTATAGCGGTAGGCGAAACCCGTGGCCAATGTCGGCGGGACATCGATTTCGCGCGAAACTTTCGAAGGCACAAGCGTATCCGTCTGGCTGAACGTCAGGTTGTATTCGAGCTTGTTCTTCAAAGTGTACGCCGTCGTGTAGGAGAAATAGTACGACGCCTTCAGTCCCTTGTAAAAGACGGCACCCGTGTAATAGGCGGGATGGTTCTTGATTTCAAAGCGTCCCTCGGCGGATTCCGTAAGTTCCGCATTGTTCGTCGCCCAGGCATCCGCAGAAGGAACCTGGGAATTGTCGGCTCCCAGCGTAAGTTTCCGGGAAACAGAACCCATCACGAAATGCGCGGAAAAACCGAGAGACAGCCGGCGGAAGAACGGCAACCGGACAGCATAGGCCGGAGTGATTTCGTAAATGTTTCCCTGGTACTTGATGTTTGCAAGGCTTGTCTTCAAGGAATCGTCGACCTTTTCATCCAGGTTCGACGTGTACTTTTGCGAAAGCGCAAGCGATACCGTACCGAAATGGTTGAGCGCAAACGCAAACGAAAGCGAAGGAATTTCCAGCGAAGACGACGCATACGACTTTCCGCTGTTCTTCGCCACGTTCTCTTCAAAAAGGAGTGTCGCGTTGAACGAAGTGTTCCGTTCAAAGGCGAGCGACGCCGGGTTCCATTCGACATAGCCGCTTTCCGCCTTCGCACCGCCCGAAAATCCGCGTCCGAGGGTAATCGCCGTAGCCGCATCCGTGGGCTTTCCGAGAGCTTCCAGGCCCATCATCGAAGCAGCGTTTCCCAATACGGCAAACAGGGCGATGCACGCAAGAGCTTTCCGAATCATTTTTCATCCCCCCGTTTCGTCGCAAGCCAGAGCTTGAGGTTCATCGGCTGCCCGATATAGTCCGTAAAGTCGTAGCGCGAATACGTGTAATGGTCTAGGAAGATCCGGACGGAATCCCCCTTGTCCGTGACGTGATCGTAGTAAAGCGTGTCGTAAGGGGAAAGCATCGAGTATCCCATGCGAAGGACAACCCGCATCTTAGAGCCTTTCCCGGCGCGATTGATGAAGGAACGCATCCCATCCGTAAGCTGCAGCCCGAGCGTATCGCCGTCGAGGAACACCAGATTCGGATGCCCGTACTTTTTGATATAGGACTTGTTCAGCTTGTAAACCTCGGAGGACTGCATGTCGTGCCCGCTCGAATCCACGAAGGTCGATGCGACGACCTGCACCGGGAAGCCCAATTCGGAACCATCCTTCGAAGAACTCCGCGGCATCGAAAGCTGGGCAAGCACGACCGCCTGGCGCACATCGACACTGTCGCCTTCCGTGTAAGGGAACGAATCCCCGTAAAAATCACCCAAGGCCGAAAGGATTTTGTCCGAAGGAATCTCCACAAGAAGCGATTCCAGAACGCCGCCGTGAAGAACGATGCAATCGGAGCATGTTTCCGTCCGGGTGCTGACGATCGCAGAGCGGAACGCCCAGACATTCTTATAGACGTCGCGCCGCAAGGAACTTCCCGTGGAATCCGCATCCCGCGAATAAGCCTTTATCCGCAAGAAAGGAACGACATCTGCGCTGGGACCGTAGAACCGGTAAACGCGCTTCGCTTCCGGAGCGGAAATTTTCAGCTGCAAGCGGGCAGCATCCTTTACCTTGGCGAGCGATTCGTAGAACGCCTTGGGCAAGTCCAGCCGCAGCGCAGAATCCAGTTGGGAAATTTTCAAGCTGAATGTCGTATCCGCGGAATCCGCAGAAACAAAGCTCTCTCGCAGATTCGCAATCCAGGCGGAATCCTTCGTCCCGCCGACGCTGTCGATAAATCCCGAACCGGTTCCCGTTTCGAGAATCCAGGAAATTTTTACGTCCAAAGTCTCCCTAATCGGGAGCGAATCCTTTAGCCCCGCACGCGCATAGAATCCGGAATCCGGGTAGAGCGCGAGAAATGCGGCCCGATAATCCTTCGCACTGTCCGCGCCGAACTGGGCAAAAAAGCTCTTGTCGCGGAAACCGAAATCCAGGACGAGGTCATGCGAAAAACCGTTACCCGCGCCGAATACTCCCTGGTAATACTGGAGGCGCGGCGTGCTGTCGAAACCTATCCGATAGGAATCGAGCGAAATGTCATCGATTTCAATCGTCTGCACAAGATAATTGGAGGGAAAGCCCTGATCGTCGAGCCAGGAGACCAAAGCGTCGCCATTCGAATCAAAAATACACGAAGCCAAAAAAAGCATCGGAAGCAGGGCGACAAAAAACGCGGTTCTGAATTTCTGCACGGAAACTCCGAAAAAAGGAAACATCGAATCCAAATATACAAAGTCTTTTTTTTGCAGGATTTCTAAATTTTCCGCATTGAAACTTTTCAGGCTATCTTTCGAGGCATTCTATGAAACCTTTCCACGCTTATTTCCAGAACATCAACGGCAGCGACACCTATCCGCTTTCCGAAGTCATTTATCGGAGCAAGATAGACGGAAGCCTACTCGAAGTGCACCACGACCGCGAAGCGCTCGCCGAACGTTCCCCGGAAGAATGGAAAAAACTTTTTGAGGAACGCCGCACAAGCTTTAGGCCCGCAGACATGAGCGGCGTCTGGAGCAAACGCGAAATGGTCCTCCCCGAAATTCCCGAAGAGGATATTGTCACGCTCCGCGAAGGGTTCAGTCCACTGTTCGACGCAAACGCTCTCGCCAAGGAACTCGGTCTTCGAAAGCTCTGGGTGAAGCTTTGCGGAAATTCCCACACGGGAAGCTTCAAGGATCTGGGCATGACCGTTCTCGTAAGCCAGGTCAATTCGATGATCAGGCACGGAAAGGAAATCGATGCGGTAGCCTGCGCAAGCACCGGAGACACGTCCGCAGCCCTTTCGGCGTTCACGGCAAAAGCGGGCATTCCGAGCATCGTGTTTCTTCCCCGCGGAAAGACAAGCGTCGCCCAGCTCATCCAGCCCATTTCAAACGGCAGCATCGTCCTCGCGCTCGATACGGACTTTGACGGTTGCATGAAAATCGTGCAAGAAGTTACCGCGGACAACCGCATCTATCTCGCCAACTCGATGAACAGCCTCCGCGTCGAAGGCCAAAAGACCATCAGCCCGGAAATCTGCCAGGAACTCGGCTGGAAAGTTCCCGACACGATTATCATCCCCGGCGGAAATCTCGGGAACGTCAGCGCGCTAGCCAAAGGATTCGACGACTGCCTCGCTATGGGATTAATCGACAAGAAGCCGCGCATCGTCGTCGCCCAGGCCGCAAACGCAAACCCGTTTTACGAAGCCTACAAGCGCGGATTCGACAAGCTTGTCCCGGTCCACGCCAAAAAGACTCTCGCCAGCGCGATTCAGATCGGAAACCCGGTCAGCTACCCCAAAGCGGAACGCGCCATCAAGAATTACAACGGCATCGTCGTCGAAGTTTCCGAAGAGGAACTCGCCAATGCGGCGGAACGCGGTGACCGCATCGGACTTTACACCTGCCCGCACACGGGAGTGGCTCTCGGTGCACTCATCAAGCTCCGCGAAGAAGGCGCTATCGACAAGGACGAAGAAGTCGTCGTCATCAGCACGGCGCACGGTCTGAAATTCACCGAGTTCAAAGTCGCCTATCATAAGAAGGAACTCGAAGGAATCACTTCCCGATACGCCAACCCGATTTTCGAAGCCCCTGCGGAAATCGGCCCGGTGATGGACATTCTCAAAAAAGAGATGGCGAACCGGAGACGCTAAGGAATGGTTCTGAACGTCATCTGGCTTCTCTTCTTTTTCGGAGCGTTTCTCGCCTGCGCCATCAAGTGCTTCGCCTACGGAGAAACGGGCATTTTCAACGACACGATCCAGGGCATGTTTTCCATGTCCAAGACCGCGTTCGAAATTTCGCTCGGACTGACCGGGATTCTCTCGCTATGGCTGGGCATTCTGAAAATCGGAGAGAAGGCCGGAGCGATTCAGATTCTCGCTAAGCTTATCGATCCGCTGTTTTCAAGGCTTTTCCCATCGATTCCCAAAGGCCATCCCGTCAAGGGAACCATTCTGATGAACCTTTCGGCGAACATGCTCGGGCTCGACAACGCGGCAACCCCGATGGGACTCAAGGCGATGAAAGAGCTGCAAGACCTGAATCCGGATAAGGAAACGGCGAGCGACGCCCAGATTCTCTTTCTAGTCCTCAATGCAAGCGGGCTTACGCTCATCCCGGTGAGCATCATGACTTACCGCGCCCAGCTCGGAGCGGTCAATCCGTCCGACATTTTTCTGCCGCTTCTCCTTGCGACATTTTTCAGCACACTGGTCGGGCTTATCGTCACTAGCTTCTTTCAGAAAGTCGAATTGAAAAATCCCGTCGCAATCGCCTGGCTTCTAGGCCTTACCGGTGCCGTGATGGGAACGCTCGTTTACTTTTCGCGCATGACCGCCGAAGAACTCGGAGCGAAAAGTCTCCTTGTGAGCGGAATCGTCCTGTTCGGAATTATCGTCGCCTTCCTAGGGCTTGCCGTCTATAAAAAGGTCCAGGCCTTCGAAGCGTTCGTCGAAGGCGCCAAGGAAGGCTTCCAGACCGCGGTCATGGTCATTCCCTATCTCGTCGCCATCCTGGTGGGAATCGCCGCGTTCCGCACCAGCGGAGCGATGGACTTTATCATGAACGGCGTCGCCCATGTTTTCACATGGTTCGGCATCCCGGGCGACATCATCCCGGCCCTCCCGACCGCCATCATGAAGCCCCTTTCCGGCAGCGGAGCGCGCGGCATGATGATCGATACGATGAAAACCTACGGCCCGGACAGCTTCGTCGGGCATCTCAGCTGCATTTTCCAAGGAGCCGCCGACACGACTTTCTATATCATCGCGGTTTACTTCGGAGCGGTCGGCATCAAGAAGACACGCCATTCGATTGTATGCGCACTCGCAGCGGACATCGCAGGCGTCATCGCGGCGATTTTCATCGCCTACCTGTTCTTCCCTCCCGCATAGTTTCGAAAACCATAAAGATTGCAACAAAAAAGGCCGCACGGAATGCGACCCAAAACAAGAATTAGTTTGTTTTCAATTAGAAGCGACGCGGACGGGCTTCACGCGGACGAGCTTCGTTGACTCGGAGAGCACGACCGCCGACATCCTTGCCGTTCAGCTGTTCAACCGCATTTGCCGCAACGCCGTCATCTTCGATTTCAACGAATCCGAAGCCCTTGCTGCGACCGGTATCACGGTCCATGATAATCTTTGCGCTCTTGATTTCGCCGAATTCCTCGAACAGTTTAGCGAGGTCCGCGTCACGGAACGCAAAGGGGAGATTTCCAACATAGATGCTTTTCATAATTTATCCAGGCTGTTAAATAAGCCTAGCCAAATAATAGAACAATTTTAACCTTTTGAAAAAGTGCGTCGTGGAAACAGCCGACATCTTTCGCAGCGATTTTCCGCATCATGGCTTCCATAGCGGAATTCCGGATCCGGGCAAGGTTCCATCGAGCCGTCCGGAAGAATCCAAAGCTCCCGCCCCGAAAAAGGACATTTTTCGAAAAGAACCGCCTGTTCGGTCTGGCGCAGAAAAGTTCCTTCGACACGAATGGGAAGACCTTGCGTAGCAGAAGCAGGGAGAAAATCATCCGGAGGAAGTTCTTCGTCGCGCCGCTTTGCGTTAGAGAGAAAAACCGCCCGATTCAGCTTGACACGGTCAAAGCCTAAAGAAGCGGCAAGTTCCAAAACCTGCGGCACTTCCCCGCGATTCGTCCTGGTAACCGTCATTTGCAGGGAAAGCGAGGACAACGGTCGATCTAAACTTCTAGAAAGTTCCCGCCGAACACAAACAAGCGTTTCGAGATTTTTCAGATAAGCTTCGACGTCCATGCCCGGACTTAAAACATTCCAACTGGATTTTTTTACGCCCCAGCAACTCACCTTGATGTCGCTTGAAATCGGGAGCAGTTCCCGCGCAAAGCGTTCCGCACCTTTTGACGGGAACGTTCCATTCGTCGTAAGATTTAGTTTTAAATCCAGTTCCGATACCAGCCGTTCCAGCTTTCCAAATTGCGAATAAAGTAACGGTTCTCCCATCATACTCGGAATCACTTCGCAAAGCCCGTGCGACGCATATTTTCGGATCGCCTTTTCCGCGATTTCCCACGGCATTTCTCCCATTCCGAAAGGCTTTTCCCGCTGATGCAAAAAGCAAAGCCTGCAACGCAGATTGCATCTATCAGGATTTGTGAGAAGCGTAATTCGCCAAATATTTTCCATTGAAATTTTCACCACAACCAACATCGCCTTGAACAAAAAAGACTCTCCCGAAAGGAGAGTCTTTCCAAGGAATCAGAACAAGTTAATCCCAATTTCCCAGCACAATCAAATCGATGGAATAATCCGATGTTCCGATATTTTTCGGCGATGCGGGAAGGACGACAAAGAAGCCCTTTCCGGTCGATGCGTCAAATTCGGGCGTAATGACGACATAGGAAGTCACCATTTCAAAGTCGGTAGCCACATCCGCCAGTTTGCTTTCATTGTAACGAAAATCATTCATCTTTGCCGAAGCCGGATCGTCCGCATAATTAAAACCGCTCTTCTCTTCTTCCCCGATTTTCGATGCGCTAGCTGCACCTAGGGAAGCATTGGTGAAAAGCGCGGCATTGCGATTTTTCCTGTCGAGATAGAGGTCGATCGTTCCAGCGTTTGCTTCTCTGTCTGCGGTAAAATATGTCGCCTTGGCATCCAAATCAACGGAGTTCTTCTCGGTCGCCTGTGTCGAAAGCGTCACCTTCCAAGCCGTCAGTTGAGGGATCTCCGCCGCAGAACTGCTCGATTCCTCGACGAGGCACGTTTTTTCAAATGTCGTCGAATCCTTGGCGACAATCTGCACGGCATCGTTATGCGCATAGACAATCAGGTAGGCGATAAACGTCCCGCATTCGTCAAAGGAAGTCAGATCAAGGGTAGGACTCAGTTCATTGCCAATCGAAAGGCTCTGCCTTTTGGAATAGTTCACAGAAGAATTCACGGTGAATTTCGCATCCAGCGGAAGTCCGTTTGCATCCCCAAGCAACAGGGAAACGGAATCGATGTAAACCGCCGTATCGGCGGCCCAATTGATTCCAACACTGCCGTTAAATTTCAATTCCGATGCGTTCGCATAGTCAGTCCCGAAATTTGAAATTTCAATCAGCGTATCCGCATTTGTTTCCGGAAGGACAATTGGCGCAGCTGCGCTGCTGCTCGAAGAATCCTCCGGCGAAGAACCGGAAGAGGAATCGCTTCCGCACGCGACAAGTCCAAAGGACGCCACCAAGCCGACAGCCATCAAGATTTTTTTCAAGTTCATAAACCAATCCTTTTTTTCTGAAAATACACAAATTTTTGAAAAAAAATCCATTCGGAAAGATGAATTTATCAGGAAAAGTTTCATGACTGTCAAAAAACAGGACAGCCGGAAACTTTTCCGACTGTCCTGTTTGACTTTCTAGCGACGCGAACGAGAACTTTTGCCTAGAGTTGGCGGGAAGCCATGCGACCTGCAACTCTTGCTAAAGTTCTAGAAGCCGGGACTTCTTGTCCTTCGGAGCGAAGCGACGCTTGCTTACCTACTTAATGACGAGCATCGAATCGTCCCAGGCTTCGTGTTTTTCAAAGCCGAGAAGGTTCGCCGTTGTAGCAGCCAGGTTCGAAAGTCCCCAGTTACCGGCCTTCAGGGAAAGGCGGCCGCCGGTTACATTGTCATAGAGAATGCACGGGACCGGATTCAGCGTATGGGACGTTTTCGCCTTGATAGAACCGTCCTTGTTCGTTTTCGGAAGACCGGTCTTCTTGTCTACATCGTACATTTCGTCCGCATTGCCGTGATCCGCTGTAATGAGGGCGACGCCGCCCATCGCATCGAGCACCGGGAGGAATCGCGCTAACGCCAAATCCACCGCTTCCACAGCCATCGTTGCCGCACGGAGGCTTCCCGTATGACCGACCATATCGCCGTTCGGGAAATTACAGCGAAGCGTATTATACTTGCCGCTCTTAACCGCTTCAATCATCGCATCGGTGATTTCTGCGGACTTCATCCACGGACGCTGTTCAAACGGAACCACGTCGGACGGGATTTCCAGATAGGTTTCCCCGTCGAATTTGTTGGAGCGGTTGCCATTCCAGAAGTAAGTGACATGTCCATACTTTTGCGTTTCCGAACAGGCGAACTGCTTGAGTCCCGCAGCACTAAACCATTCACCGCTCGTATTTTCAATAGCGGGAGGCGGAACGAGGAAACGCTTCGGAAGCTTCAAGTCTCCGTCATACTGGAGCATTCCCGCATATTCCACTTTCGGGAAACGAATACGGTCAAATTCCACAAAATGTTCTTCTTCGAATGCGCGCGTAATTTCGATGGCACGGTCTCCGCGGAAATTGAAATAGACGACCGAATCGCCGTCCTGGATAGTCCCGACCGGTTCCCCATCCTTTGCGATGACAAATGGCGGAAGGTCCTGGTCAATAGCCTTGGTCTCGGCGCGAAGCGTGTTGATGGCTTCCGTCGTATTTGCGAAGAAACGCCCTTCGCCAAGTACGTGCGTTTTCCATCCGAGTTCCACCATTTTCCAGTTCGCATTGTAGCGGTCCATCGTGATTTTCATGCGTCCGCCACCCGAAGCGATGCAAACGTCGAACTCCGGAGAGCGCAGATCATCGAGGAACTTTTCAAACGGTCCGACATAATCGAGCGCGGACGTTTCCGGTACATCGCGACCGTCAAGCAGGACATGGATGCGGACCCGCTTGATGCTTTCCTTTTTCGCTTCGGCGACCATCGCTTTCAAATGTTCGATGTTCGAATGGACATTGCCGTCGCTGAAAAGTCCGATAAAGTGGAGCGTGCTGTTCTTTTCGCGGACGTTTTCCGCAATTTCCTTCCACGCATCGCGCTTGAAAATTTCACCGGTCTGGATGGACTTCGCGACGAGAGCCGCCCCCTGTTCATAGACCTGTCCCGCGCCGATTGCGTTATGTCCGACTTCCGAGTTTCCCATGTCCGCATCGCTCGGCATTCCGACAGCCGTTCCGTGCGCTTTCAAAAGCACATGGCTATACTTCTGCATCAGATGGTCGAGCAGAGGCTTTCGAGCCTGCGCCACCGCATTGCCCTCTTCCTTCGGGCTGTAACCGACACCGTCCATCACAATCGTGACGACAGGTCCCTTGATTCCTTCGAAACCAGAAAGTTTTTTCAGCATTTTAAATCTCCTAATTTGTTTCGCAAATAAATCTAAAAAATCTGGTTCGGAAGAACAAGCGGCTCGAGGCAAGGCGAGGGATTTTAACAGGAAAGCTTTGGAGCCGCAGACAATTAAATTCAGGGAAGCGGTACGAGGGACACGCTGTCCAATGTCATTCCCGTGCTCCGACACGGGAATCTAGATTATCGGGTCAAAACCCGATAATGACAGCTTGGAGAGATTGCCGGGTCTATGCCCGGCAATGACAGGCTTTGCGAATTGTTTTCTGTCCGCTCAGACGCCCCTCATCCCATTTAGCGCGTCCCGCTTCCCATTTTGCCTACTGATTCCTGAATCCTGTTTCTCGCTCTCTACACCCAACTATAACTATTCCCTCATCCCTGAATCCTGTCTCCTGATTCCTCTTAACTCTCATCATCTAAGACATTTCAACCCTTTCCCCGGATGATGTCGCGCAAGCGCGCCGCTTCCTCGAAATCCAGCCTTGCCGCCGCCGCTTTCATTTTAGCCTCCAGCTCTTCGATCGGGGCATTTTCGTCCGACAAATCCGCTTCAAGGGGAACCTCAACCGACTTGGATTTTTTCGATTTCCTTCCCTTGTTCATGATGTCGCCGAGCGGATCCGCGACTTCCAAATCGTCTTCGATTTTGCGGCTGACGGTTCTCGGCACGATTCCGTGTTCCTCGTTGAAAGCTTCCTGAACTTGCCGTCTGCGACGCGTTTCCGCCAAGGCTTTTTCCAAGCTTTCCGTCATCACGTCGGCAAAGAGAATCACCGTTCCGTTTACATTGCGGCTAGCCCGTCCCATCGTCTGGATCAGGCTGCGATAGTTGCGCAGGAAACCTTCCTTGTCCGCATCGAGAATGGCGACCAGGGAAACCTCCGGAAGATCCAAGCCTTCGCGAAGCAGGTTGATTCCGACCAAAACATCGAAATCGCCCTTGCGAAGTCCGCGTAACAGTTGGTGACGTTCGAGCGTCTTGATTTCGCTGTGCAGATAACGGGCCTTGACATTTACCGATGTCAAAAAATCCGTCAGGTCCTGGGCCATTTTTTTGGTAAGCGTCGTCACGAGAACACGTTCGCCCCGAGCCGTCACCTCCGAGATGCGCTTGAGCAGAACATCCATCTGCCCCTTGACCGGATACAGCTCGATTTTCGGATCGAGAAGTCCCGTGGGGCGGTTAATTTGTTCGACAACGGCGCCACCGGTCTTTTCCAGTTCATAGTCTCCGGGTGTAGCGCTCACAAAAAGCACCTGGTTCGGATAGACCGATTCGAATTCGTCAAAGTTCATCGGGCGGTTGTCCAGCGCACATGGCAAGCGGAATCCGTACTGCACGAGATTTGTTTTGCGCGACTTGTCTCCCTCGGACATTCCGCCAATCTGCGGAACGCTCACATGGCTTTCGTCAATCATCAAAAGCCAATCGTCGCCAAAATAATCGAGGAGCGTAAAAGGCCGCGTCCCGGGCATTCTCTCTTCCACGATCCGCGAATAGTTCTCGATGCCGGAACAGATTCCCGTCGCCCGGATCATCTCCATATCATAACGGGTACGGCTTTCCAGACGAGCACGCGCAAGCACCCGAGAATCCGCTTCGGAAACATTTCCCGCCTTGCGGAATGCGGTCTCTTCCTTTGTCAATTGTTCAAGCCTTGCGGAAAGTTCCTGTTCGATATCCTGCGCAATGCGTTCCCGGGAATCCTCGCGTGTCACAAAATGCTTTGCCGGAGCAATGCGGACATCCTTCAGCTCTTCCTTGACGTCGCCCGTCACCAGATCGAACCGGCAGATTCTATCCACTTCGTCGCCAAAAAGCTCGATGCGGATTCCCACATCGTCGTAGCTCGGGTAAACTTCAATCACGTCGCCGCGAACACGGAACGATCCGCGTTCAAGCGCAAAGTCATTCCGTTGATATTGAATATGCACAAGCTCCATCAGAATCTGATCGCGTTCCCGGATTTCTCCCACTTTCAAGCGGACCATCAATTCAAAATATTCCTTCGGGGATCCCAGACCGTAAATGCAGCTCACGCTCGCCACGATAATCGTATCGCGCCGGGTCAAAAGATTCGAAGTCGCCCGCAAGCGGAGCTTGTCGATTTCGTCGTTGATCGAAGCGTCCTTTTCGATATATGTATC
>CAVKXR010000058.1:0-12228 GCA_963660275.1 Oscillospiraceae bacterium | reverse complement strand
TTTGATTATTTTGCAAATCAATCAAGAATTGTTTCTTTGCAAAACCATAAATGTGACATTGGTGAGGATGACATCTTCCAAAAGCATCAAAATGGAACTTTCCCGCTTCTTCGACGGCAGCTACCCAATTCGGTAGATTACCATAAAAAATCAATACCGCATGCCAGCCATCTGAAGCTTCCTTATCGACGTTATGAATCCGCTTGTCGTAATCATCCATAATCGCTTTAAAAGATGGTTTCCCTTGGCCGAGAGAATGTCCGCAAGTCATTTTTCCTCTCCTTGTTTGCAATTAACCCGTATGTTTGAAACGCTTATTTTTCGGGGATTTGAATCGCCTTCCTGTACCGTAAATTCCAAGTTTTGCAAAGTTTCACATGTCTGGTTCACTTTCGGTTCTTTTTCGGGACATTTCCTACAACAGCAGAATAAAACACCTATACACAATATCAATACGACAAATAAAACAACAGCCAAAAATTTTCTGCCAAATTTCCAAATCAGGCAGAGTACAAATATCAAAAGTTCTATCAACGAAAACACAGCTATTGTATTTTCAAAACATCCTGCATTATCACCTCCGAATAAAAACACGCCATATCCGGCGACCAAAGTAAACGCCAAGCACAAGAACAACGCAAGCACCCAATTTTTTGGTTCCCAGTTCATGATCCATCTCCTTCGCCAGAACAATCCTTTTCCGCAGGACTTTTCGTACACTTGTTTTCATTTCCAACGACATTCAAAACAAACGCGACAATTCCAACAACAGCTAACAGAACGATTCCAAAGAAAAGCCCTATCGGAGAAACTCCTTGCTCGTCCCCGAACCGCTCGCAAAATTTCCCCACTTCAAAAAAGAAAAGTACTCCAGCACAAGTCGCCACAATATAGCCGAGCGCCAAATTGATTTTTGAAACAGAAAACGAATTCGGCTTATAAATCGCATGGATCGGTCCCATGATAGACTCACCCAAGCGAGCGACATGCCATTCCCAGTTTTCTTGCCAATGTTTGGAACCCTTCGATGACAAAATCCAGGCTATAGAAAACACAAATCCTAGAGCGGCCAACGCCAATGTCGGAAAATGTCCGAAATCAAATGTTTTGTCATTATAAAATTTCAAGACATGAAAATAAGCCGCATAGATGACCGTTATGAACGCCCAAAAATAAGTTGTCCGCGTCCAATATTTTGAAATTTCAAAATCTCGGCAGCGAATAGCGAAATCCAACGCCTTCTCTCTTTTTTGTTTGTCAGAAAAGAATGAATCATAAACATTCAAAGGGTACTGCCTATATCCTTCTTTTTCATCATACATCCAAAAAAGGTCTTTTCTTTCATCTTGCATACAAGAAAACATAAGAAAAAAAAAGCTTCGTCAAGACTTTTAAAAATTTTGTCGAAATGGGATTTCTTTGAGGGTAATTAGGGATTAGGCGGTCAGAACTAGAAGCTTAGTTGAGAAATAGCAGAAAACAGGAATCAGTTATTTGACGGGAAGTGGGACATGGCAAGAGGGACGAGGGGTGTCTGAGCGAACGAAAACAGCTCGCTAACCTGTCATTGTCGAACTTGACCCGACAATCCTAGAGATTCCCCGGTCTGCGTCCGCCGCGGCGGACAAGCCGGGGAATGACATTGTAACGAGTACGGGAATGACAGTACACGGAAACGGTTCGCTAAGCAACCCCCATATCCCGTGTCCCGCTAAACTCGTCCCAAAAGAGACGTCCGCGGTTCTAATCATTCCAATTCCTAGACCCACGCCCTTCGATATTCCAAAAAACGCATCGAGTATTCCGCGCGACCCTTGCACCCGGAGCGAACCGCTGTCGCATAGCCGAACAGCTTCCGCAGCGGGAGTTCCGCGACAAACGAATGCAAGACGCCGTTTCCGCCGACCGAGATGATTTTCCCTTCGCGGGCCAAAATGTCTCCGTCGAGAAGTCCCGCATATTCCGCCGGGCATTCGAGCGAAAGCTCCATGTAAGGTTCATACAGGCAAATGTCCGCCGGGCAAACGAGCTTTGCTACCGCATCCGAGCAAGCCTTCTTGATCATCGGGACCGGAGTATTTTCAACCGTGGAAAATTCATCGATCAAAAATTCTATCCCGACGAGCGCGCCCTTGCCCAAAATTCCGACCGAAGCGCTTTCCGAAATCGCCGACCGGAGTCCCGCGAGAACATCGGGCGAAAGATTTTCCAAAGCGTTTCCCGCCAGCGAAACTTCCGTCGAATTTTCGGGGAGCCTTTTCGCAGCAAGGGAAAGCTTCACCGAATACGGCCCGGCCTGGAAGGAATTTTCCACGGGAGAAAGCGAACCTTTCAAGCGTTCCTGCCACAGCACGTCGGGATTTCCCGCCCGGACATTGCAACCAAATTCCCGCTTGAGCCGTTCGAGAATCACTTCCAGCTGGACTTCGCCGACCGTATGCAAGACCCAGAATCCGGCTTCGGGATGCGGCGTCACTTTCACGGAAGGATCCATCCGGCACAGCAACCGGAGATTTCTTTCCACCGCGGAAAAATCTTCCGCATGAGCGCATTCGAGATGCGTCTGCAAAAGCGAGTCATAATTTTTCGGCGAAACATTTCCCTTTTCGACCGACCCGTCGATGGCGATTCTTTCACCGAGCGAAAGTTCCTGCGGCGAACGGAGCGCATAGATGTCGCCAGCCAAAATTCGCGGAACCGGTTTAAGCACCGAAGCCTTCAATCGGAAAAATTCAAAGCCTTCGGGCCACTTCGCCTTTTCGAGATTCGCCATGCCGCGGAACAGGGAGATTTCCCCGCTCCCCTGGAAATGCCGCAAGCGGATCACTTCGCCCAGGAGCTTTTTTCCGAACTTCGGCGGATCCGGCAAGAAGAATGAAAGCCCGGTCATCAGGCTGCGCACGCCGAAATTTTCCTTGGCGGAACCCGCATAGCAAAGAACATACTTGTCCGAAGCAGCAAGAGCTTTCAGTCCGCGCACGAGAATCTTCGGCGGAACGCTTTTTCCGTCAAGCGCAAGCGACAAAATTTCGTCGTCGAATTCGGAGGCTGCCTCCACCGCTTCCGCATAGGCGGATTCCCACTTTGACTTCGCCGCGGCATCTCCAATCGCTTCGGGTTCTTCCCGACCATCCGAAAGTACGAGCCGCGTTCCGCTCACGACATCGATTTCGGAGCGAACCTTCCGTTCACCCCGAACCTCGGAATATTCCGGAACGGAAAGCAGCACGGGCCGCGCCCCGAGATATTCCTCGATGGCTATCAGCGTTTCGTCGAGCGAGCTTGCCGGATTGTCCAATTTATTGATGAAAACGATTGTGCGGACACCGCTTGCCCGCAACTTTTTCCAGGCGGAAAGTGTCTGCGTTTCCACACCATCCACCGCAGAAACCACAAGAACCGCCCCATCCACAGCCGACAGCGCCATATCGACTTCGGCGCCAAAGTCCACATGTCCCGGCGTATCGATAAAATTGAACCAGGTTCCACGCCATTCAAAGTGCGCCACGCCCGATTCAATCGTAATGCCGCGTTCCCGCTCCTCGGGCAAATAATCCATCGTCGCCAGGCCGTCTTCCACGTTTCCCGGAAGACGCACCTCGCCTGCGGTAAAGAGTATCCGCTCGGAAAGCGTCGTCTTGCCCGCATCGACGTGAGCGAGAATCGCAATGTTTCGAATCGGCCGCATGGTTTCCTGCCTGGCAAATTTCCGGATTTTGTTTGAACAAAAAATGGCCGTTTTGAAACGACCATTTTCTTAAAAGCAAAACGACAACCTACTTGGCCGCAACTTCCGCCTGGTGCTTCTTGGAACGGTGGCTGTTCGGAATCCACTCGTCCTTGTGCACTTCGGGAATATCGTCGAGCAAGCGAAGCGTATTCGGTTCCGTCGTATGGTCGAGAACCTCGGCGGGCGTTCCCTGGTTCACGATCTTGCCTTCGTGCATGATGAAAATCCGGTCGCTCACATAGTTGGCAAGTCCGATGTCGTGCGTCACAAAGACGACCGTCATCTTGAGCTGGTCTTTCAGCTTGCGAAGGTAATCGAGGATATTCGCGCGGACGCAGGCATCGACCATCGAAGTCGCCTCGTCGGCGATCAGGACCTTCGGGCGGAGCGCAAAAATCCGGGCGAGCAGCATACGCTGCATCTGTCCACCGGAAAGTTCAAACGGATACTTTCCTTCGATGTCCGCCGGGGTGACGTTCACCGCGAGAAGACCTTCATCGACGCGACGGCGAACCTCTTCCTTGCTAGGCTTATCCTTGAGGATGTTCAAGGAATCTTCGAGCTGGGAGCGGATCGTGAAGAACTGGTTGAAGCAGCCGAACGGATCCTGGAACACCGACTGGACTTCGTTCCAATGGTCCTTCAGATTCTTGATCTGGTGCCCGCGATAGAGAAATTCACCGCTCGTCGGCTTGTAAAGTCCGAGCATGATCTTCGCCAGGACGGACTTGCCGCAGCCCGATCCGCCGACAATCGAAATGAACTCTTCATCGTAGATGTCGAACGAGACGTCGCTCACGGCGACCTTCAAGTTCTTGCCCGCGCCAAATTCCTTCGAAACGTTCCGGGCGGAAAAAACGACAGCCTTATCAGTTTGCATAATCGCACCTCACATCACGACCGCCGACAACGCGGAGGTTCTGGGCATTTTTCTTGCAATCTTCGCACGCCACCTTGCAACGCGGAGCGAAGCGGCAGCCGACAATCTTGTTCTTGAGGCTTGGCGGAGCGCCTTCGATCGCCACCGGATGACGGGAACGCTGGCTCGCTTCCGTGCTGAGCATGGCGCCCATCAAAGCCTTGGTATAAGGATGGCGCGGATCTTTCACGACCTGTTCCGCGGTCCCCTTTTCCACGATTTCACCCGCATACATAATCGCGATGTTGTCCGCAACATGATAGAGCAGCGGTAGTTCGTGCGTGATGAAAATCATCGTCGAGAAGATTCCCTTGTCGAGAAGGTCGAAAATCATCTTGATAACTTCCTTCTGCGTGGAAACGTCGAGTGCGGAAGTCGGCTCGTCCGCGATCACCATCTGCGGGTTGAGAAGCGTCGAAATTCCGATGACGGAACGCTGGCGTTCACCGGCGGTCAGCTGGATCGGGAACGAATTCAAAACGCGCTTCGTGTCCATTCCGAAAAGGTCGAAACGTTCGCACAGACGGTCGTAAATTTCCTTCTTGTCCAATGCCTTGCCCGGCTGTTCGTGTGCCGCGATGACGTCCGCCGCAATATCCTTGATCTTGCGGACAGGGTTCAGCGCATTGAAAGCGCCCTGCGGAATCATGGAGACTTTCTGGGCGAGAACATTCGCCCGGATATCCTCGATGGAGCGGTTCATCAGCGATTCCATCTTGTCGCCGTTCTTGACGCGGACGTCGCCGCCTTCCGGGTAGAGCGGCGGGATGCACATTCCCATGAGACCGCTCACGAGCGTCGATTTTCCGCAGCCCGATTCCCCGGCGATTCCCAGGATTTCGCCCTGCTTCATCGAAAAGGAAACATCCGTCACAGCGTGCGTCTTGTCGCCAAAACGTCCGAGATAATAGAGGCTCAGGTGTTCTACTTCAAAAACATTGTCTGACATAGCTACCTCTTACTTGCGAAGACGCGGGTTAAATACGCCTTCCATCGACGTATTGATGAGATACAGAGCGAACACGGTCAAGGTGATGACAAGCGTCGCCGGAAGGAACGCAATCCAGATGCTGTCCGAAAGCGCACCGTTATCCTTCGCCTGGTTCAAGATGATCCCGAGCGATGTAGAATCCAGAGGGCCGAGACCGATCATCGAGATGGATGCCTCGGAAAGGATTCCCGAAGAGACCTGCATGATAAAGACCATGAACACATAGGAAAGCAGATACGGCAAGACGTGCTTGACAACGATTTTCAGAGAACCGGCACCGTTCATCCGGGCGAGCGCGATATGGTCACGGCTGCGGAGCGAGGACGCCTGGGCGCGCACGGCACGGGCAGACCAGCTCCACGAAGTGAGACCGATGATGAGACCGATAAGCGTGAGCGAACGGCCTTCCTTCACCGCCGAGCTGATGAGAACCAGGATAACGAACTGCGGGATGACGATGAAAAGGTTCGTTCCCATGTTCAGGATTTCGTCGATCCAGCCACCGCGGAAACCGCCGAAAAGCCCGATGAAAACGCCGATCGTCGTTGCGATGACGCCTGCGATCAAGCCCACATACAGCGAGGAGCGGAGACCGGCAATCAGGAGCGACACGTAGTCGCGACCCAGATGGTCTGTTCCCAAAAGATGTTCCGCACTCGACGGCGCATAAGGTCCCGCCACAATATCGCGCGCATTGATATCAACATGGTAGAACAGCGGTCCAAAAATCGCAACAAAGAGCGACAGGAAGAAAATTCCGACACCGATAACGAACATCGGCGACTTCATTAAGTTCTTGAGAAGTTTCAGCATGTTATTTACCTCCCATCTGCAAACCGGCCTTGACACGCGGGTCAAAGACAGCGATCAGGATATCCACGAGGAAGTTGGCAAGCAAGACGCAGGTCGAAATCATGAGCGTGCAGCCCTGGATCGTCGCATAGTCGTTCTGCTGGATAGCGGTGAGCATCGCCATGCCAAGTCCCGGATAAGAGAAAATCATTTCGGTAATGAGGGCTCCGCCGACCATCGCACCGAGAGACTGGGCAAGACCGGTAAGCTGCGGAAGCATCGCGTTGCGGAACACGTAGCCGATGATCTTTCCTTCGCGGAGACCGAGCCACTTCGCATACTTCATGTAATCCGTTCCGAGTTCGTAAATCGCCATGGAGCGCATACCGGTCGCCTGGCCCGAAGCGAGAATCGGGAAGCAGGAGAAGAACGGGAGCACGTAATAGAATCCGACGGACTTGATGAACGCCCAGTTGAATCCCGGAATCACGTCCATACCGTAAGCGTTCATCGCCGGGAACCAGCCGAGCGTAATCGAGAACAGCGCCACCAGAAGCATACCGAACACAAAGTAGGGAATCCCGTTCAGGAACATCGCCACCGGGAAGAAGACCTTGTCAAAGATTCCGCGCTTGTAGGCGGCATAGGCTCCGAGAAGGTTTCCAAAAATCCACCCGAGGACAATCGTCGGGAACTGGATAGCGAGCGTCCACGGAAGCGATTCCTTGATGATTTCAAGGACGGGCTTCGGATACTGGCTGTAAGAAAGTCCGAAGTCCCCATGGAAAACGTTAATCACATAGGACACGAACTGCGAAAATCCCGAAGCGAGACGCGGCTTGACATCCGTCTTCGGGTTCGAATTTTCATCCAGGACAGGCTTGCCGGTCGCATCGAGTTCGGGAATCGTATCGTAGATGACATTTCCCTGGTCGTTCAGCTCGGCCATGCCGAAAGCCTTGAGCAAAGTTTCCTTTTTCTGCATCGCCTCTTCCGGGGAAAGCCCCTGGGCGGCCTTGCCCATGACGATATCGACCGGGTTGTTTTCGCCGAGGCGCGGGAGAGCGAAGTTGATGGCAATAGCGACAATAAATGTCAGGAAATACCAAAAACCTTTTTGCAGGACATAACGAAGTGTAGGGTATTGTTTCAGCATTGTCCGTCCTTATTTACTGAGCTTTAAATTCCAAAGGATATTCGTACCATAGGCAATCCACGGAAGCTGCTGCGGCGCATACGGATTCTTGGCGTTCGGCCAGTTTGTCCAGACACGGTCGCTGTATTCGTAATACTGTTCCGGCAGGTAGGCGAGCGGAATCGAAACCTGGTCTTCCATAAAGATGCGGTTCAGCGTGCGGTAGGCGGCAGCGATGGAATCCTCGTTCGTCATCAGAGGGACATGGGCGAGAAGGCTATCGACCTCGGAGCGGTATTCCGGAGTTCCCGGCTTGTTGTAACGCCCGATATTCGTACCTGCCCAGCTGCCGAGAGGCGCCCAGTCGCGCGAAGACATCACTTCATTGAAACGGCTCCACGGGAGAGACGGTGTCACATCCGCCTGCGGCTTGTGCATCACCAGGTCGAAGTTTCCCTGTCCCATCGCCGGCCAGTAGGAACCGCCATCGACAAAGCCTTCGCGGATATCAAGTCCAGCCTTGCGCATACTTTCCACGGCAATCGTCACCATCGCTTCCCAGTCCGTCCAACCGTTCGGGCTGGTAATGAACATCGTCTTGACGCGTTCGCCCTTTTCGTTTTCCATATGGTCGAGCGTTCCGTCTTCGTTAAAGACGGACTTGTAACCGGCGCGCTTGATAAGAGCCTGGACGGAATCGATCCGTTCCTGTCCCGCAAGGTTCAGCTTCACCCCGTACTTTTCGCAATCTTCCTCGTTGATGTACTTGCCTTCAATACTCGTCGGCATCACAAGTCCCGGCTTCAGCTCGGACGTGTAGTTCGACACCGCAAACTGGCGAATTGCCGCATAGTCGATAGCCGTCGCAATGGCCCTGCGGAAGAACTTGTTGTCGAGAGGCGGACGGAGCGTGTTCACCATCATCATCGGCATCGCGCCCGGCGTAAAGTAAGGCGGCTCTTCGAGCCACGCATGGACGCCCGCACCGGCCTTGTGCCAGATACGCGGCACGAAACTCATGGAAGCGTCGAGCGAACCGTCGCGGAGAGCGATCGTGCTGTGCTCGTTCGACTTGTAAATCGGGTGGACGATGTACTTCGGCGCGGGCAGCTTGCCCTCGTGCAAAGCGGCATTTCCCCAGTAATCGTCGCGACGCTGCAAGATAATCTTCGTCGTCGAAAATCCGGCGAGATTATACGGACCGGAAACGACAGGAGCCTTGCCGTCCGCCGGGTTCACATCCAGCTTCAGCTTTTTCACTTCTTCGACCGAATTGCCGTGTTCCGCAATCAGCTTGCTGAAAATATGTTCCGGAACGATACGAATCGCCTGGAGCAGGTCCTTGACGGACAGCGGGTTGTTTCGTCCCTGCTTGTTGATCATAAAGGAAAGGCGTTCAAACGAAACGGAATCCCCGGAAGCATTGACCGATACGACATTCTGGACGTTCACGCCCGTAATCTGTTCCGACGTATTGACCGCGACGCCCGAATAGTGATGGCCGAGTTCAAAGATGAACTTCACGTCCTTCGCCGTGACGGGAACGCCGTCGCTCCACTTCGCCTTCGGGTTCAGATCGACAACGATGCTGTCATTATTGCTGAGGCTATCGACGAGCGTGCCGAGCAGAGGTTCCATCTGGCCGTTCAGCGTATTATACGTAATCAGCGGTTCATACATCAGGTTGAAACGACCGCCAACCGGCCACGCCGCGCTCCAGCTTTCGGAAAGCGGGTTGAAGGAAGAGGGGGTCCCCCACTGCTGACCGGAAAGATACAGAGTTTCTTCTCTCGGCAAGGAATCGGACGCTTCAGCTCCATCGGAGCCTCCACAGCAACCGACCAAAACGCCAAAACACGCCGACAAGGCGACCGTGCCTCTGGCGATCGTTTTTAAACAATTCATCTATAGTCCTCTTGATTTTTCGGCACAAGAAAGTCCAGTTTAAACTTGACGTGCATAATTTACATTTGTTTTGCGATAATGCATCCGATGTAAACTTTTTTTCATCCTTTATCGGGACAATTCCGATTCAAGACAAAAAAGGTTCCCCCGAAAGAGGAACCTTTTACCACAAGAATTTTTCAATTACTTGTTCTTGCGCGGATCACCGGCATAGACAGCATTCTTGCCGAGTTCCGCTTCGATAGCGAGAAGACGGTTGTACTTGCAAACGCGGTCCGTGCGGGAGAGCGAGCCGGTCTTGATCTGGCCAGCGGCAGTACCGACAGCGAGGTCCGCAATGAACGTGTCTTCGGTTTCGCCGGAACGGTGAGAAACGATCGGGGCGTAGCCCTTTTCCTGAGCGGTCTTAATCGCTTCGAGAGTTTCGGAGATGGAACCGACCTGGTTCACCTTGATGAGAATCGCGTTCGCGATGCCCGCTTCGATGCCTTCGTTGAAGATAGTCGGATTCGTCACGAACAGATCGTCGCCGACCAGGTTGATCTTCTTGCCGAGATCTTCGGTGAGGACCTTCCAGCCAGCCCAGTCATGTTCGTCGAGACCGTCTTCGATCGAGAAGATGGAGAACTTATCGACGAGCTTTTCGTAATACTTGACGAGCTGGGCGCCCTTGAAGGTCTTGCCCGAGGACTTCTTGAAGGTGTAGGTTTCGCCCTTGTCCCACTTGTCCTTGATCTTCTTGTCGCAGAATTCGGAAGAAGCGACGTCGAGAGCGATCTTGATATCCTTGCCGAACTTGTAACCGGCAGCTTCGGTCGCGTCCTTGAGAGCGGTCAGAGCCTTTTCGAGGGTCATCACGCCGGTAATCTTCCAGCCGAACTTGTTCTTCGGATCCTTCTTGATGGCAACGCCCGGAGCGAATCCGCCTTCGTCGCCGACGGTCGTTTCGTAGCCGGCCTTCTTCAGGACGCTCTTCAGGGCGTGGAAAATTTCCGTCACCATCTGGAGACCCTTCGCAAAGGTCTTCGCGCCAACCGGCGCAATCATGAATTCCTGGAAGTCGATCGGAGCGGAAGAATGCGCACCGCCGTTGATCACGTTGCACATCGGGCACGGAAGAGTCATCTTCTTCGTTCCGTGGAGCTTCGCGATATACTGGTAAAGCGGCATGCCGGCTTCCTTCGCGGCGGCAACGCAGACGGCCATCGAAACGGCGAGAATCGCGTTCGCGCCGAGAGTGTCCTTGTGCATGCGGTCGCCGTCGAGTTCGATCATCGCGTCATCAACGCCCTTCTGGTCGAAAGCGTCCATGCCGGCGATCTTCTTCGCGATCTTTTCGTTTACGTTCTTCACTGCCTTTGTCGTACCCTTGCCGCAATACGCCTTGCCGCCGTCGCGAAGCTCGCAGGCTTCGCGTTCGCCGGTAGAAGCGCCACTCGGAACCTTCGCAACGCCTTCTACGCCGGATTCGAGGGTGACAATCGCTTCGACAGTCGGATTTCCGCGGGAATCCAAAATCTGACGAGCCACAACAGACTTGATTTTAGCAGCCATATTTTTGCCTTTTGGTTAGAGTGTAAAAATCTATGCGAAGAATATAGAAAAAAATGTGGACAAACGGCAGACACAGTGAGCGGAAAAACATTCGACAGAGCTGTTAACTTATCCGAAAACCGTTTCCAATTTAGACCTCAATCGAATACAGTCCGTTGCGCAAATCGGACATCCAAAAGTTCACAACCTTGTGGTCCACATCTTAGTGAACTTTTCGGTTCACAAAGTTGTGAACCGTCCAAAGATAATGTATATTGAAATAGAGGTTTAAAATGAAAGATTCTTTTATCTACGGCGTTGCTGTCGAAGGCGATAATTTTACCGATCGCGAAGCGGAAACCAGCCGTCTAAAGGCAAACTTTGAAAACGGCATCAACACGCTGCTCATCTCTCCTCGCAGAATGGGCAAGACCTCGCTTGTCCAAAAAGTTAAATCCCTAGCTAGCGGGAAAAAAAACGCCATCGTCTATCTAGACATCTTCGATTGCCGCAGCGAATATGACTTTTACAACAAGCTGGCAATCGCCGTGTTAAGACAAACCTCTTCTCGCGCTGACCGCGTTTTTCAAAATATCAGAAATTTCTTGGGTAAGCTATCTCCAAAAATTTCATTTAGTCCCGATCCTTCGATGGATATTTCCTTCTCGCTAAATATCACGGCAAAAGACTATGCGCCCGAAGAGATTCTAAACCTTGCTGAAAATATCGCCAAGAAGCAAAAAATGCATATCGTCATCTGCATAGACGAATTTCAACAAGTGGGCGAATTTCCGGATTCCCTTTCTGTCCAAAAAAGGATGCGAAGCGTGTGGCAATTACAGAAAAATGTTTCCTATTGCCTGTTCGGCAGCAAAAAGCATCTGATGACAAACATCTTCCAAAACCGAAGCATGCCTTTTTACCAGTTTGGAGATGCAATTTATCTAGGAACGATTCCTGTCGAAAAATGGATTCCTTTCATCTGCAGAAAATTTCGTGAAAAAAACATCGACATTACAGAAAAACAAGCACGGCAAATCTGCAACGAAGTGGACTGCTATTCGTCTTATGTCCAGCAACTAGCGTGGCTCACATTGATCCATTCCGGGAAAAAAGTTTCCGACGAAGCCATCCAAAAATCCGTCGAAGACTTGATTGCCCAAAATTCCGCCCTGTTCATTCAGCAAACCGACACGCTCTCCACTTACCAGATGAACATGCTC
>CAVKXR010000057.1:0-12283 GCA_963660275.1 Oscillospiraceae bacterium | reverse complement strand
GCGATGCACCAAGGCGTGAGCCAAAAGTTCAGGCTTTTTAAATTCATAGCCGAGGCTGTTTTCCAAATCGTTTCCCGACTTCTTGCGAAACCACAAAAAGATGCGGCGGATGACGTTTTTACCTTTTTTTTCCATATAGGCAAAAGATAAAAATATTCCATTTTTAGAATTGCGAACGTCTAAGTTTAGGGATTAGTCCGCAGACGTCTAATTTAGTGGTCAGTGATTAGTGGCTAGAACTTTTGACATTTAAACTTTTGGGAAGCGGGACACGGGATGCGGTAATTCGAAGCGAACTGTTTCCGTGCACTGTCATTCCCCGGCATTCCTTTCTCATGTCATTCCCTTGCATATCCGCCGCAGCGGACGCAGACCGGGGAATCCCTTTGTGTATGGAGATTGCCGGGTCAAGCCCGACAATGACAGTTAAGCGTTCTGCTTCTGTTCACGGTGGAGAGGCGAAGCCTTGATAGATAAAAGCCTGCTCAGACGCCCCTCGTCCCGCTCATCGTGTCCCGCTCACCGCATCCCTTGTCCCATTCTAACCACTGATTCCTCACTACTATCCACTATCACTAAACTCTGCCACCTAACCGCCTAAATTCCTATAATTGGCCCATGGCAAATCTTGGCTATAGTTTTCTACTGGTTCTGACCGCTTTCATCTGGGGAACGACTTTCGTCGCCCAGGTCGAAGGAAATTCCGCAGGGCCTTTTGTCTTCACATGCCTTCGAAGCTTTATCGCTGCGGCATTCCTGTTCGGGCTTTTCAAAATTCTCGACAAGTTCGGGAAAAGCCCCAAACGTCCCAAAAATTCAGCGGAGAAAAAAACGCTTTGGATAGCAGGAGTCCTATGCGGAACGGCTCTCGCTTTTGGAAACAACCTGCAGCAGCTCGGAATCTTTTTGGGAACATCCGCCGGAAAATCCGGCTTCCTCACGACATGCTACATTTTCATCGTCCCGATTCTAAGCCTTTTTCTCGGAAAAAAAGGCTCGGTCAAGACTTGGTTTTGCGTGGCGCTTGCGCTTGTCGGGCTTTACCTGCTCTGCATCCGGGAAGACTTTTCCCTTGAATTCTGCGACACCGTTTCGTTCCTCTGCGCAATCGCCTTTGCCGTCCAGATTCTAGTCGTCGATAAGTTTGTCGGAACCGTCGATAACATCCGGCTCTCCTGCATCCAGTTTCTCGTCGTGGGAATCCTGTCCGCATTCCCCATGTTCTTCGTCGATATGCAAGCTTCGACCCGCGGAATTCAAAATGCTCTAAAAATCTATTCCCAGGCGAGTTCCTGGTTTCCGCTTCTCTATGCGGCAATTCTTTCAAGCGGTGTCGCCTTTACACTGCAAATCATCGCCCAAAACAAGATAAGGCCCACCGTCGCTTCACTTCTGATGAGCCTCGAATCCGTATTCGCTGTTCTCTCCGGCTGGATAGTTCTCGGAGAACGGCTTTCCCCGAAAGAAGGGATCGGCTGCCTCCTGATTTTTTCAGCCGTCGTCATCTCCCAGATTCGTTTCGGTCGAAAAGCCTAGGATTTTTTCACCGGACGATTTTTCGCTTTCAAAACCAGAAGGCCGAGAACAATTAACGCTCCACCGACCAAAAGGGAAATGCCTGCGCTACGGACAAATCCCGCGACAATATATGTCACGAACGAAACGCCCGCAACAAAAAGAACATAAGGCAATTGCGTGTTCACATGGTTCACATGGTTGCACTCCGCCCCGGCACTCGCCATGATGGTCGTATCCGAAATCGGCGAACAGTGGTCTCCGCAAACCGCTCCGGCCATACACGCAGAAATGGAAATAATCATCAAGCTGTAATCGATTCCGCCAAATGCCGCAACGACAATGGGAATCAGGATGCCGAACGTCCCCCAGGAAGTTCCCGTCGCAAACGCAAGAAGGGCCGCGATGATAAAAATGACAGCGGGCATCAGGTTCATCACACCGGCAGCTCCTCCGCTCACGATACCGGCGACAAATTCCTTCGCCCCGAGCGTATCCGTCACGCCTTTCAGCGTCCACGCCAAGCAGAGGATAAGAATCGCCGGAACCATCGCCTTGAAACCGTCAGGGACGCAGGCCATACACTTGTTAAACCCGAGAACTCGGCGGGACAGATAAAAAATCAACGTCAAAATCAAGGCGGCAAAAGAACCGAGCACGAGGCCAATCGAAGCGTCACTGCCAGCAAAGGCATCGACAAAGCCCTTGGCGTCTTCCCCGGAAGCGAAAAATCCTCCCGTATAAATCATCCCTGCCGTACAAAGGACAATCAGAAGCACGATAGGAACGACCAAATCAAGGATACTTCCCTTGCCATCCGGGACATTCATCGCATCGAGCTTTTCATCTACCACTTCGTTTGCCGTTTCGTATTTTTTCATCGGACCAAAATTCACCTTCCCGATAGCGACGATAAAAAGGGCGAGAATCGTAAACAGTGCATAGAAATTAAACGGAATCGCCTTGATAAAAAGCCCGAGACCGTCTTCCCCTTCGACAAATCCCGAAACAGCCGCTGCCCACGAACTGATCGGAGCGATAATACAGACCGGAGCCGCCGTCGAATCAATCAAGTAGGCGAGCTTTTCCCGACTCACCTTGAACCTGTCCGTCACCGGGCGCATCACGCTTCCCACGGTCAGGCAGTTGAAATAGTCATCGATAAAAATCAGGATGCCTAGGCAAATCGTCGCCACCTGGGCGCCGACTTTCGACTTGATGTGCAGCCGCGCCCAGTTTCCAAAAGCCGCCGACCCCCCGGCGCGATTCATCAGCGTCACCATCGTCCCCAAAATAACCAGGAAGAAAAGGATGCCGACATTCCACGGATCCGCCACCTTCGCGATAAGACCGTCTTTAAATGTCGCATCCAGGAATGCGGAAAAGCTCCCCTGGCTGATGAACAGTCCGCCAATCAAGACACCGATAAAAAGCGAGGAATAAACTTCCTTCGTAATCAAGGCAAGCGCAATCGCCACAACCGGCGGAACAAGCGACCAAAATGTCCCGTGCTGAAAAATCCAGTTTGACGTTTCGGCAAGGTTCGCCGCTGAATCGGCGACAACAGTCTCCACGGAGAGAGCGACATTTGCAAGCGTATCCGCCGCATTCGGAACGACCTGAGACAAGGTATCCAAAGTTTCCATGATTACTTTCCTTTCGGGGTTAGGGATTCCAGCGGACGTTCCACGCCGGCTTCTTCCAGTTTTTCCAATACGGCAATCGCATAGTTCACCGCATCGAGCGAGCGGGAACTCGCATAGACTTTCAAATCGTTCAGCGCACGAATCGCTCTCTGGTTCGTCATCGGCTTTTCGGACATCGATTCCTCCTATGAAATCAAACGTTCGTTCAATGTTAAAAAATTATCATCAAACAGGAAGTCAAAAAATTCATTTGTTTGAAATTTTCCAAACCGAATATCCCCAATCCAAGACAATTTTGTAAAAGCAGTTTTCAATTCAAAATTTCCGTTTAAAACAAAAACAGCCCTTTCGTCACACCGCCTTTTGAAAAAGGACAGCCAACGAAAGAGCTGCTTCGAGAATCCAGAAATTACTTGTTGAGCTTGTTCTGGATGTAGGAAAGAACGTCGGAAACCTTGATGAACTTTTCGGCGTCTTCATCGAGAATTTCGATGTCGAATTCGTCTTCGAGAGCCATCACGAGTTCCACGCGGTCGAGGGAATCGGCACCGAGATCGTTCACGAAGGAAGCGTCGCGGGTCACGTCTTCCGGCTTCACACCGAGCTTTTCGACGACAACAGCCGTAATTTTCTTGAGAAGTTCTTCTTCAGTCATTTTTAACTCCGTTTGAGGTTTTGTGAAAAGTTAGAAACTTTTTGTAAAATATCAAGTCACGCCCCGAGACCGCCATCGACGCCGAGAACCTGTCCCGTGATGTAAGCGGCTTCGTCGGATACCAGGAAAGCGACCGCATTCGCGACATCTTTCGGCTGCCCGATTCGCTGCGCCGGGATGGAATTCTTGAATTTTTCAAGCGTTTCCGGGGAAAGCTTCGCCGTCATGTCCGTGCCGATAAATCCCGGAGCGACCGCGTTCACGGTAATCCCGCGAGCGGCAAATTCCATCGCGTTTGTCTTGGTAAGCCCGATGATGCCCGCCTTGGACGCCGCATAGTTGGCCTGTCCCGCCTGAGCGCGAATCCCGTTGATGCTTGCCATGTTGACGATACGGCCCGTCCGACGCCCCATCATGTGACGAGCAACCGCCCGTGTGCAGAGGAACGCCGAGCGGAGATTCGTACGAATCACGTCGTCAAAATCCGCGTCCTTCATCCGCATCACCAGACCGTCCCGCGTAATACCCGCATTGTTCACCAAAATATCGATTTGTCCAAAGGCTTCGAGTATCGCCTTGAACGTCGAAGTGACCTGTTCGGAATCCGAAACATCGCATGCATAGCTCTTGACTTCGGAACCCGTCTCGCCGGCAATCTGCGAAGCGAGTTCTTCGCGTTCCCTAGTCGAAATCAAAGCGACACGAGCCCCCTGGAAAGCGAGCGTCCGGGCGATTTCAAGCCCGATGCCGCGAGAAGCACCCGTTACAACGGCGACTTTACCTTTCAAATCAATCATAGCGTACCTTTCAAAGCCTGGACCGATTCCACGGATTCCACAGCGGAAAATTTCACCGAGCGGTCGATCTTCCGCTGAAGTCCCGAAAGTACATGGCCCACGCCGACTTCTACGCCTGCGGTAACGCCACATTCCTTGATCGCATACACCATCGATTCACTCCAGCGAACCGGGCTTACCAGCTGCCGCACGAGCAATTCGCGAATCGCCTTCGCATCCGTCACCGAAGACGCGGTGACATTCGCAATAAGAGGCTTCTGCAAATCGTGGAAAGCCGTCTTTTCAATCGCTTCGGCAAGCCCCGACTGGGCGCTCTGCATCAGCGGGCTGTGGAACGCTCCCGAAACCGCGAGCGAAACAGCCTTGACTCCCTGAGCGGAACAGTTTTCCACCAGCTTTGCAACCGCATCGACTTCACCCGAAACGACTATCTGGCCGGGACAGTTGTAATTCGCCGGAACGACCAAACCGACATCCTTGACGCCTTCGCAAAGTTCCCGCACCTTTTCATCGCTTGCGCCGATAACCGCAGCCATCGAACCCGGATGTTCCTCTCCGGCTTTCGCCATCAGCGAACCGCGCAAACGCACAAGCTTCAAACCGTCTTCAAAAGAGAAGCCTCCCGCCGCGCAAATCGCGGAATACTCGCCAAGGGAATGTCCGGCGACAACATCAAAGCCGAAACCTTCAGACTTGAGGACTTCCAAAACCATCATCGACGAAACGAACAAGGCGGGCTGCGTATTTGCCGTCATCTTCAAGTCCGCTTCGGGACCTTCGAACATCACTTTCGAAAGGGAAAAGCCGAGCGTATCGTCCGCCTTTTCAAGCAAGAGCTTCGCCGGGGCAAAAGCTTCGGAAAGAGCCTTGCCCATGCCCACATACTGGGCGCCTTGACCGGGAAATACAAAAATGGTTTTCGACATCGTTTTCTCCAAAATAAATTATCGAGAGGAAATAGGAACAAAAAAATGTCCGAAAACGCATCGCTTCGGACGAAATCTTAAATTTTTGTTCAATAAACTTAGCCTTTATTCCCTGAACTTTTTGACCGAAACGGCCCAAGAACAGGGAAATCCAAGACATCATTAGGCTTCTATACCCGCAAGTTTCTGCCCGATTTTTTCGGGAACCTTGTTGGCGGCAAAAGTATAGGCGACTTTCAAGGCCTGCTCGATCGCTTTGGCGTCAGAGCGACCGTGGGCGATAATGCCGGTGCCTTTGAGCCCGAGCAGAAGCGCTCCTCCGGTATTGCGGTAGTCCCACGCCTCGTTGAACTTCCGACCGGCCGGCGTATCGATAACGCCGAAAGTCTTGGTATGCAATTCGTAGAAGCCTTCGTACATCTTCAGCAGGACATTGCCGACAAAGCCGGAACAGACAATCACATCCGCCTTGCCCAAAAGGACATCGCGACCTTCGATATTGCCGATGAAGTTTACCGGAGCCGTTTTCAGGAGCTGGTGCGCTTCCTGGACCGCCAGAGGTCCCTTCTTCTCTTCTTCGCCCATATTCAGGAGACCGACTTTCGGATTCTGGATACCCAGATGGCTTTCCGCAAAGACGGATCCCGCAAGAGCAAAGTCCTTGAGGACAACCGGTTTTTCATCGACATTCGCCCCGGCATCGACCAGGACGCTGTGCCCCGTAGCCGTCGGAATGATGCATCCGATAGGCGGACGGGCAAAGTTTTCGCTCGTGCGACCGAGAATCATCAGGCACGAAGCCATCATCGCGCCGGAATTCCCAGCGGAAACGCTCGCCTGGACAAGTCCCTTCTTCTGAAGGGCCACGCACATCACCAGGCCGGAATGCTGCTTCTTGCGGAGAACTTCCGTCGGATGCTCGTCCATAGCGACCATTTCAGGAGCATCGACCACCTGAATCAGCTTACCTTCGTAACCGAATTGCTTCAGCTTTGCCTTGACCTCGGCCTCGGGACCGCACAGGACAACGCAAAACTTTCCATCGGAACTGTTCACGGCATTGATAGCGCCCTGGACCACAACGTCCGGAGCGTTATCGCCACCAAAAGCATCAAGGGCAATGCTAACCATGGAAGATACTCCTTTATGGGAATTAAAGAATTAGGCTTCTTGGATGTGGACAACTTCCACGCCGTTGTAATAACCGCAAACCGGGCACACGCGGTGCGGACGCTTTGCAGAACCGCAATGATCGCAAGTAGCGAGCGCCGGAGCTTCGAGCTTCCAGTGCGTACGACGCTTGTCACGACGGGCTGTCGATGTTTTTCTCTTTGGTACGGCCATTTTGAACTCCTAATCGTTCGGCCCAAGTCCAAGACTCATCCATTCGGACGATTCATCTTGTCCTTGAGCGCTTTCAATTTTTCCCAACGAGGATCTTCACCGGGAGTTTCCGACTTTTCGCCGGCTTCCCAGACAAAGTCCTTGTCCGGATCGTCCTTAACCGGATGGAGAGGTTCCTGGAGAATCACCAGTTGCCGCACGCATTCGGTCACATCCACATAGTCCTGGACGCTCGGGACGCGAAAACCGAAAGTCTCGTCGTCCGTATCGTCCAGTTCCTCTTCCGCTATTCCCGGAACAAGTTCCACCCAAAAGCTAATCGGAGTCTCGAACGGACTGTCGAAAAGTTCCAGGGAGCGGGAGCACTCTAAAACCTGTACCCCGGAAAGAGTTCCCGCGAGGAGCCACCTGTTCGAACCGTCGGGGACAACCGAAAGTTCTACGACAAGCGGTTCCTTGACGCGAAGTTCATCAAAAACGTCCGCATCATGGGAATCCTTTGCGAAACTCAGCCGCAAGGATCCGTCACAGGATGCGATTTTTGAAATCTCGATTCTCAAGGTAGCGCAAATATACTAGAAAAAAATCATTCGGTCAATAAAGCCCGGCAAAAAACGCCCTAGAACAGGGTGTTTTTCGCCTAAAAGGCTCCGCCAGCCGCCATCGGAGGCGTATAGGTGAAGCCCTGCTGCTTCAGCGTATCGCCCGCCGGAAGGCTCACATGGACAAGCTTCACGTAGTCCTCGGGCTTGAACTTGCCGGCTTTAAGATTCTTTACCACCAGCTCGTCCCCTGAATAAAAGATGAAGTCCTGGGAACCGGACGGCAGATTCTGCATCCAGACCGCGTCGCAGGAGTTTACCGTCTGGAAATCACTCGTTCCCAAAAATCCCACCCGGATGCCATAAGTCCAGCATAGCGTGTCCGACCGGGCCTCCCCGGCGCTGTTCGCTACGAGAAAAACCTTGCCGAGGAAATTCGCCGAGCGGGCCATCCAGACGGTATCGACAGGAACTTCGTCTGCCGCGGAGAGAAGCGTTTCCCGCGTGATATAGGAGGATGTTCCGGCAAGCGGGCGTCCGAGGGAATCCTCGCCACGAAATTCCACGCGGAAGCTGTCCGCAACAAGGCCTAGCGACGGTGCGGAAACGCTCCAGATTCCGTTTGAATCGGAGACCGCCTGGGTGACAAAGCCTTCCGACTTCGAAGTTTCCAGACCGTAAAGATCCGTGACCACATGGACGGCTACGCCTTTTAACGGTTTCCCCTTTTCATTCACCACGACACCCTTTAGGCGTCTGGCTCTCGTCGGCTCGTCTTTCGAAAGGTCCCAGCGGAGATTTCCGACATCGAGCGTATCGCCCGAGGAAAGCGAAATCGAAAGCTTGCGAACGATGAGGGAATCCGCATATCCGGCATTTTTCAGCTTGGCGACAGCGCCGGAGTCCGCCGGAGAAATCGACAGGCGGAAATTTCCTTCCGGAGCAAGGAACGCAAACGAATCCGGAGCGAAAAGGTCCGCGAAGAAAGTCGTCGAATCCAGCGAGATGAAAAAGTGCGAACCCATCCAGAGCGCGGAGTCCTCGGCATATTCGAGGCGTCCGCGGAGAAGAGCCGGCTTTTGCAGCCGGACGCTCAGCGATTCCGCCGACTTGACCGCCACATTCCGAAGCATCTGGACCTCTTGCAGGGACGCGCTTTTTTCATACCGGAACTCGACGTTCACCGTATCTGCAAGAACGCTGTCAAAGGCAAAGCATCCCGACCCGTCGGTCGAAGTTTCGAGAAACGCGTAAAAAGAACCGCTGCGAGCCGCGACCTGGCGGACGCGTACACCGCTAGCCATGGAACTATCGGACAAAAGGACTGTTCCCGCTATCGTGTTTTCCGTATCGGTCGCCGTTCCTGCGACCTTGGAGCTTTCCGAGCAGGACATAAGCCAAAGACAAAGAAGAAGCGTGGTCAAACAGCGATTAAACTTCATCGTTTTCTCCTTCCTTGACCGAGCTTAGCCCCGCGCACAGGTCGCCCGGATTTTTTTCAAGTTCCTTGGACAGCGGAAAGAACTGGATGTTCAATTCGCAAATCATCGTTTCCCGTTCGTCCGAGCGAACGATATCGACGATTTCCTTTCGAAAGGTATCAATTTTATGGATGATGCGTTCAAGCCCCTGGGGAGAAACGCTCATCGTGGTGCACGAAACGTTGCGACGCTCCGTGCTGAAATAATCGACGGAAGCCTTGCCCAGGTCCATCATCTTTTTCTGGAATCCGTGCACGATGAACGGCGGAATTTCCCGACCGCTCGTAATCGTCTTGTTCACGGACTTCCAGTAACCGTTCTCCTTTTCGATAAGCCCCAGGTCGGAAAGCAGCCGGATAGCCTGCTTCGCCTGCGGAACGGAAATTCGCGGATTGAGGAAAAGCGCAAGATCCTGGTAATTGTCGGAAACGTTCAAGACGGACAGTGCCTCGCGGACCGCGACATAGTACCATTCCCTGTAATACTCCACTTGCTGGCGAGAGAGCGCCTTCGTCGTCTTGGGGAGGAGCGCGGACATCTGTTCAAAAATCGTCTGCTTGGATTCCGGGGTTTCCGCATGGGTGAAATCCACCATCAGGCTGAAATACCGTCCTTCCTTTTCGGAAAGCCCTAGCGCATGGATAAACTTCGGAACCATCTGCGGGGTAAGGGACTTGCGGCCCTTTACCAAATCCAGGTAAAGCCCGCTCGACGTGTAACCGGCCCTTTTGGCAAACGCCCGATACGAAAAATAGCGCTGGACCGATTTGCGGTACTCGTAATAATCCTGCAAATACTTTCGGTAATTGTAATAGGCAAACACGTTCATAACGCCTATAAGATACATTTTCCATTTTTTTCCGGGAACACTTCAACCGGCCAAAGTTTTCGAAAAGTGCGAAATTTCGGGCAAAAGAACAGTTTGAGAACATTTTCCAATCCCAAAGGGATGTTTTCTAGAAATTTTTTGTCTAATTTTAAGGAACACCCAATCCCATCCTCGAATCCCGTTCTGCACAAAGGGCGGGATTCTTTTTATCTTGTTCGCGATGGAAACATTCAAGAAACTTTTCTTCAAAACGCTCCGCCTTGTCGCCATTTTTGCGATTATCTATCTCTGCATTCTGTTTTACATGGCTGTTTCGGAGCGCAGATACGCCTTTCCGCGTGCCCAAATCGACAAGACGTCCGCCGAATCGCTTAAAACAAATGCGGTTCTGTGCCCTGCAGAGGACGGGAAAAAACTTCAAGGCTGGATTCTGAACGATTCCGCGCCGAATACCGTACTGTATTTTTCCGATGCCGGCGAGGACGCTTCGACTTTTCTCTCGAACGCCAAGCGGATTTCGGGCTTCCGCCTTGTCGGATTCAATTTCCGCGGTTCCGCCGGAAGCGAAGGGACGCCCGGAGAAAAATTCTACGAAGACGATATCCGCTCCATGATAAGGTGCGCCGGTTCATCAGACCTGATTTTTCTAGGACACGGGACTGGCGCCATCGCCGCCTACAATTCTTTTGCAAGCGGCCTTGGCAAAAAAGCCATCCTGGTCGATCCTTCCGAAAGTTTCGGGGCGAGGCTTGCGGAACGCTACCGCATTTTCTTTCCTGAATTCCTGAGCAGGACAAAGGCACGGATGCAGTTCGATGGCGGAAAGGCACGGGCAACTGTCGTCCTCGACAATCCGAGGCAGCGAGGACTTTCGCAAAAGCTTTTAACCGCTCACCCAGAACATTTCACAGTCGTCGAGCGAAACGGAAATTCCCTTCTCGAAATTCTCGAAAGCCTCTTTGCGGAATAACACAAATTAACGCCGTTACCTTGTCTGCAATCCGTTATTTTGTTAGATTTCAAGCAAGAAAATTCCGGTTCGTCTGCCCCCGGAATTTTACAACCCAGACTTTACGAAGGAATTTGCTTATGGAAATCTACAAGGCTAGAATGGATATCCGCGGATTCATCCGCTTTACCAAGGAACTCGCTGAAAAATTCAAGCTGAAAAATACTCCGTATGCAGATATTTTCATCGACACGGTGGGAAAGCGCATCGCCATTGTCCCGACGGCCAAGCTCAAAACGACATCTTTCCGCCTTCTTCCTTCCAACGAAACCTATCTTCTCTATCTTCGCGGGGCGATGAAAGCGGTCGATATTCCGGTTGTTTCCGGTGATATTTCCATTGCAAAGGAAAACGAAAAGCTTATTTTCCAAAAGAAAAATTCCAAAAAGGCCGGTCCTTGGACGATATACGCCTGCCGCAATTCCGCGGGACTTCCCATGATTTCCATCGATCCGCGCGGGACGATGATTCTCGACAAACGCTGCATCACGGCTCTCGACACAAGAAAAAACAACTCGATGAACCCGGAATACGATGCGAAGAAAAAGACGTTCAAGTTTATTTTCGGCAAGAAAGGCCTGCTCAACGTCCGCACCATCGACAGCCACGCGAGCCTTTCCATGATGGGAACCTTCCATGCGTTCGGCGTCAAGCTCCCCGAAGTGCATACGCGGCTGAGCGTCCAGATTTCCGAAAACGTCATGACTTTCAAGATGGGCTGATATGATCGAAATTTTCAAGGTTTTCTACACGGTTCACTACAATTTCGCAGCGCTCTCGCTGTTGCTCTTTCTGCTCATCATCTTTCTTCTGACCAAGAAAAACTTCAAGTGGAGCCTCATCTTTCTAGCGGTCATCGTCGCCATCAATGGATTCATCTGGCAGCGGACAAGCGGAAAAGTTTGGAGCGTTACGGAAACGCCGGAACAGACCGATGCATGGAACACGCCGAACCCGGTCACTTACAAGTTCTACGCGCCGGACCAGTGGACGGTCAAGACGGAAAGCGGCGAAGAAATGCACTGGTGCTGGGTCGAAACCTACAAGGAAAAGTTCCTGTCATTTGACTTCGTAGATAGGCTCTGGGGAACCAAGGAAGCGAAGAAGCTCCGCGAAGCTTCCGAAGAACGCCTCGGGCAATAAAATTCAAACCGAATCTTTTGGAAAACGGAAAACGGAAATGTCGCCGTTTTCCATTTTTGCATAGCTCATTTCAAAGAGCCACTGCCCGGGAGAGACGACCTTTCCCTCGGGAACATCCCATACGCCCGCAATATGGTGGTGACCGTGGACGCAGATATCGCAACGGTTTTCACGCATCCTTGCGCTCGAAGCATCCAGGTATTCTGAAATCTGGATGACCCGATTTTGCCCGGCCTTGCGGCTCCTGTTTCCGACAAAACGGGCAATGTCCATTCCTAAGTCAGGGTGAATTTTCCGAAAAAGAAATCTCGACAGGCGCGCATCGAGAATTTTTCTCGCCAAGCGATAGCCCCGGTCGCTTTTGGGAATTCCGTCTCCGTGCATCAGATAGACCCG
>CAVKXR010000056.1:1685-12404 GCA_963660275.1 Oscillospiraceae bacterium | reverse complement strand
GCAAGCTCGCTAACCTGTCATTGCCGAGCATAGATCCGTCAAATGTCATTATCGGGCTTGACCCGATAATCCCATTCCCATACAAGGGATTCCCCGGTCTAGCCGGGGAATGACAGCGTACCAGAAATAGTTCGTTTTGAATTCCCTTGTCCCGTGTTCCTCGCCCCGCTTCCCGAAAACTTAAACGTCCGCAGACTAATCCCTACTCCCTCATCCCTAGTCCCTGAACATAAATGTCCACAGCTCTAAGCTCTAAGTCCTTTCAACTAAGCTCTGAATATCGTACTCGGCTATTTGAGCAAAGGCTGGGCGGCTTTTGCGCTAAAGAGAATCGTCGAAAGGTTGTGGAAAAGCGCAGCGGTTGCTGGAGGCAAAATGCCAAACAGCCCGCTGAACATCAGGGCGGTATTCACCACGACAATGCTTGCGTTGTTGGAATCGATTTTTTGCATCAGCCGGGTCCCCATGGTTCGAATCTTGACAAGGCCTTCCAATCCGTCGTCGGCGGAAAGTACGATGTCGGCGGTTTCTCCGGTGATCGCTGCGCTATCTCCCATGGCGATTCCTGCATCCGCCGTTGCGAGGGCCGGTGCATCGTTGATCCCGTCGCCTATCATGATGACTTTGTGCCCGGCTTTCTTTTGCTTGGAAATGTAGGCGACCTTATCTTCGGGAAGCGCTCGGGAAATGTAGTGGTCAATTCCTGTGCGGGAAGCCGCGGTCCTCGCCGCTCCTTCGTCGTCGCCGGTAATCATCGTGCAGTTGACAATCCCGCTTTGGTGCAAGGTTTCGATGATTTCTTGTGCATTTTCCCGGACCGGATCCGTTATCGCGAGGATACCCAGGAGCTTTCCTTTTTCGGCGAGATACAGCAGGGATTCTCCGCGTTCCAAAGCTTCCTTTTGAATCTTTTCAATTCCTGCAGGCGCCTTTACCTTTTCATCTTCAAAGATAAAGTGCTTGCTGCCGATGAGAAGCTTTTTTCCGTTTAACGTTGTCGCGATGCCGTGTGCGATGACATATTCGACCTTGGCGTGGTCTTCGGGATGCCGCAATCTCTTGGCGTTAGAGGCTTGGACAATCGCTTTCGCAACGGGATGGGCAAAGTGTTCTTCGAGACATGCGGCGATTCGGAGAACATCGTTTTCGCTCATTCCCTGGTACGGGATGATTCGGGAAAGCTTTGGCGTGGCAGCGGTCAATGTTCCCGTCTTGTCAAAGACGACCGTATCCGCATTTGCCGCGTCTTCGAAAAACTTTCCGCCTTTGACCAAAATTCCGTTTTGGGCCGCTTCGCGCATCGCGCTGAGAATGGCAATCGGGGCGGCGAGCTTCATGGCGCACGAATAATCCACCATAAGGGTCGCGAGCGTCTTTGTGATGTTGCGCGTCACAAGGAAAGTTCCGAGCGCGAGGAGAAAGTTGTATTTGACGAGCTGATCGGCGAGCTTCTCGGAGCGGATCTGCGAAGAAACTTTATACTGTTGCGACGAATCGATCATCGAAAGGATGTTCTGGACCTTTGTCTGGCTGCCGACGACGCGGACCTTGACAAAAAGTTCGCCTTCCGTGACGACTGTCCCGGCGAATACCGTCATGGAAATCTGCTTTTCGACGGGAAGAGGTTCACCGGTGATCGTGGACTGATCGACCAGGGCTTCGCCGCGGATGACTTCTCCGTCTGCGGGAATCATTCCCCCGGTGCGGACGGCAATCGTATCTCCCGGCTTGATTTCGTACAAGTGAACCGTCTTTTCGGATTTCCCTTGTACAAGCTGGACCTTATCGTTTTCGGAAAGAATCGTGTTCGCCAAGTTGCTATAGGATTCCTTCTTGGTAAAGTCTTCAATCGTCTCGCCGACATTCAGCATAAAATTGATGTTTGCCGCGGTCGGAATATCTCCGGTCACGACAGACATCGTAATGGCGGTCGCATCGAGAACCTCGGCGCGGAACGGCTCACCGGAAGCGAGCGTCTTGATTCCTTTCCAAATTCGGGGCGTCAAGTCCAGAATGCGGAGTGCTAGGCAAATCTGCGGCGGTAAAAACTTCTTGAGATAGTGCGTCGCCGCCATTTGAGCGAGAACGCTAAGCAGGCTCACCGGTTTCTTCGGAATTTCCACGGAAGCGAGCATTTCTTCGTCGTCGAGATATTTGGAGGACATCGCCTTGAAAAGTGCGAGAACCTCTTTTTCGCTCAATTTTTGAGAATCGTAGAAAATTAAAAATGCAGCGGTAATCGTGTTTACCGTAACCTGCAAGATTCCCTCCTGGACGGAGAGAAGGTTTTGTGCAAGAGCCGCTTGCTTCGGCGTTATTTCCGTCTTGTCGTATCCAACCCGGATGCGCCCAGGCAAAGAATGTTTGATATGGAATTGCATGAATTCACCCGATGTCGGAAACGGATTTTTTTTTGTTATTTCTTGGCGGTCTTTTTCTTCTGTTCCGCTTCGGCGGTCAGATCTTCGGCGTCTTCCTTGACTTCTTCGACAAATTGGGTCGCATCGCTCTTGAGCTTTAACCCGGCACTCATCATGCGCGCGCAGCTCTTGCGGAAGCAGCTTGTCTTGAGAATCTGGACGACTGCGATTCCTGCGACGGCACCGATTAAAAACATTTTCATGTTGCTTTTCATAATTACCTCGTTGTGTTAAAACGATTTCTTTTGGAAATCCCTATAAAACTATAAATTTTCCGGGGAAAAGGCGTTTTGTTAGACTTGGCTTTTTGCCTGTCCATTTTCAAAAAAGAAGACCGATAAAAATTGCTTTTTACCGGCCTTCCAGGAGACAAATTTAAAGCGGGTCAGTTGGCGAGTGCCGCACCCAGTTTTTTACAGTTTTCGAGAACTTCGTCGCTCGGGGATTCTTCCGCAATGACGCTTTCAAAAGCCTGGACGGGCTTTCCGTCGAAGCAGTCCGCTTCCCACGATTTCATCCATTCTCCGCCGCCCCAACCGTAAGAACCGAACAGGGCGACTTTTTTCCCGGCGAGCTTCTCTTTTAGGCTGTTGTACAGCGGCGCGAATTCGGAATCTTCCAGTTCCTCGGAACCCATCGCAGGGCATCCGAGCGCAAAGGCGTCAAATTTATCCGCATCGGCGACGTCAAATCCGCTGCAGGGGAAAAGTTTCGCTTCGGCTCCGGCTGCGGTCGCACCTTCGAAAACGCTTTTCGCCATCGTTTCCGTGTTGCCTGTACCGCTCCAATAGATAACGGCTACTTTCATGGTCAAATCCTTTGTTAGTTAAAACTAATTTTTGAGAGCAATATACATTGAAAACGATTGTTAGTCAAGACTAAAAATTAAAATTTTTAAAGGCGGCTTTCGAATGCCAAACGGCTGGTTTATCCCAGTGTTATATCGAGAACCATCATCAGGCTGAAGCCGATAGCGAAAAATATAGTTCCGATGTTGGAATGGGGACCTTCGGCGGTTTCGGGAATCAGCTCCTCGACGACGACGTAGATCATGGCACCGGCGGCAAAGCTCAAAAGGTAGGGCATAACCGGCGTGATGAACGATGCGGCTAGAATTGTCAGCGCGCCTCCGACAGGTTCGACGATACCTGAGAGAATTCCGTAGAAGAACGCTTTGCGGGAACGGAATCCGGCTGCCTTGAGCGGCATGGAGATGATGGCGCCTTCGGGAATGTTCTGGATGGCGATGCCGATGGAAAGCGCAAGCGCACCGGCAAAGGTAATCGTCGAATTTCCGCTGAGAATCCCGCCAAAGACCGCTCCGACGGCCATTCCTTCGGGGATGTTGTGGAGCGTGACGGCGAGGAGGAGCATCGTCGTACGCTGCAAGTGCGAACGGGGACCTTCCGGTTCCTTGGCGTGCTGATGCAAATGCGGGATAAGATGGTCGAGCGCGAGCAGAAATAAAATTCCAATCCAGAATCCGACAACCGCCGGGACAAAGGCCAGCCGCCCCATTTCCTTTGACTGTTCGAGCGCGGGAATGAGAAGGCTCCAGATGGACGCCGCGACCATGACGCCTCCCGCAAATCCGGTGAGCATCCTTTCGACGGAACGCTTGAGCTTGCCTTTCAGAAAGAAGACAAAGGCCGCACCGATGGCGGTTCCGAGAAACGGGATGAAAAGTCCGGGCAGGAGAATGTCCATAGCCTCAATCTAACAAAACGGGACGGAAAATGTTACCGCACATTCAAAAACAGGAAAATTCCTAGAATGGAAATGCAGACACCGCACAAGAGGGAAATTCCCGTGTTGATGTAAGACGCGTATCGCTGCAATTTGTTCACGTGGGTAAGGCTTCCGTCGATTCCGCGGCGGATAAAGATCGCGCCGATTCCGAAAGCCGTGTTGGTGACCGCCATGCCGATTCCGATGGCGATCGCTCCGCAGATGGCAAGGCCCGGAAGGTCGTTCAAAAGGCAGAAGAAGACGACCAGAGCGACCGCTGGGCAGGGGACGATTCCCGTGATGAAGGCTAGCCACAGAAGTTCTTTCCAGCTGGCCGCCTTTGCGCTTTCGCCTTCCGAATGGCCCTTGACTGTTTCCCGGATGGAAATGGCGATGAGAAGAATTCCCGTGAGGATGATGAGCGCGTAACTCGCCTTTTCGATGTTGATACGGCTCGCTTCGAAAATGGGAAAGAGAGTCGCCTTGGCGATTCCGTATAGGGCGAACAGCAAAACGACAGCGGACAGCGTGTGAATCACCGTGATGGATGTCCCCAGCCCAACACCTTGCAACATTTTTCCCTTTCGGGCGATGAAATAGCTCGCGACGATTGTCTTGCCGTGTCCCGGTCCGATGGCGTGAATCAGCCCGTAGATGAAACAGACAAACAGAAAAATCCAAATGCTCTTGGACTGCCCGTTTTTCAGATTGTAAGCCTGGACGGAAATTTTTTCCCGGAGCGTTTTTTGCGAAGAGACGAGCCATTCCCACATGGCGTCGGAACCGATGAAGAAATAGCTGGAAGTCGTCTTGATGTCGTTCGCCTTGACCGTCGGAACTTTGACCGTGCTTGAATCCTTGACGCTTTCCGTTTTGACTGTTGCGCTCTTTTTGAAATCGAATTTTTTTTGACTGACATCTGCGAACGCCAGCTGGCATGTGCAGAAAAAACAGGCGAAGAAAATCGGCAAAAACCTATTCAGCTTTTTTAAATCGAACATAGAGCCCCTTTACCGAACTTGAAAAATTCTTGAACTGCGTCAGGTCAGAAAGCGAGTCGACGAAATATTCGACGTCGATTGTATCCGGAGCCTTGATTTTGCTCTGCTCCATGTCCGTGGTAATCAGGATGTAGTTCGTCGGATCGGTGACAGCGACGACTAACATCGTATAATCGTTAGAAAGAGCGGGAATGTCGAACGAGTTTAAAAATTCGACAACGAGCCGTCCCTCTTTGCTGATGGAAACCTTGAGGTCTTTTGCTTCATGGGGCGGGAAAAACTGCGAGCCGTCTCCGATGTAGTTGAACCGGCTGAATTCATTGGCCGCTTCGACGACCTGTTCGCGGTAAAGCGGGAGTTCGTCCGCTTCGAAAATTCCGTTATGGTTTTTGTCTCCGGCGGCGATCATCGCTTGGCTGTAGATGAGGTCGAAAACCCATTTGTTCCGGACTCCGACAAAGCCTTTTTCATCAAAATCCAAATCGATTGTCGCATCGATAAAAACGTGCGGATGCGCTGCGGCAAGTCCTGCAAGAAGGCAGATGAAAATCAGGATTTTTTTCTTCACAAACTAAATATATCTTAAAAACAAAAATCGGCATTGAAAATTCGCTTACTTTTCGACAACTTTTCCCGAGACTTCGCGAAAGCCTTTTCCTTGGAAAGGATCGTTTTTTCCGAGTTCCAGATGGTAGAACATCTGCTCCACGAGAATTTCCGTGTTGAAGTCGAAGGAATCCAGCCGGAGCAGATAGCTTTCGATTGAATTATCAAAAGTGACCAGGTAGGGAATTTTTTTGATGGAGCCTTCTTCTTCCAGCTCGCGCAAAAGTCCGGCGATTTCGTCGTTCGCGGGAATCCATACATTTTCGTTTCCGATGGATTGGATAATCTTTTTCAGAATTTTCTTTTCACCGAGCTTTGCGCGCAATTCAATGCTGAACTTGGGACCGCTCTTGCTTGCGATGTTTCGAAAATCCCAAGGGCTCGCAAATTCGCAGTCGGTAAAGGTGTGAATTTCCAGACCGCTTTCCTTAAGGCCTTGCAGCCTGTCCCTAGACCAGGAACTCGCATGATAGGGAGAAATATAGGCGGCTTTTGTAAATCCTTTTTTCAAAAGGAATCTGCCCAAAAAGATTCCTGGATTTTTCCCGAAAGTCGAATTGAAAAAAGCCCAGTTTTCCCGTTTTAGGAAGCTCTTGGAAAGCATGCTTTGCGGATGTTCCCACCAGATTGAAATCGGTACGGAAATCGGCTTGAGTCTTGAAAGGATTCGGTTCGGATTTCCCATGAGCATCGTCGAGAGAATGATGCCGATAACATTCGGATAATCGCTGAGTTGCTTGACGTTTCCGTTTCGGTCGATAAATCTTTCCGAGGATTCGTCAAAGCCCAGAAGCCTCAGCTTGAAGCGTTTCTTTGCGCCGGTCTGGTAAGCGGACTTGATGAAATCCATTTCGCGTTCGCTGGCGGGTGAAAATTCGCCCCAGGAAGTGCAGCGTGTGATGAGCAGAATCTCGGATTCTGTCGAGCGTTCTTTTTGTCTCGGGAAAAAATATCTGCCCTTGCCTTCGCGAATCAGCATCCCTTCGCTTAATTTGTTCTGCAGGAATTGTCGCATCCGAAAGGTCGATACGCGGTAACGGGAAGCGAGTTCCTTTTGCGAGGGAAGCGGTTCCTGAAGAGAAAAAATTCCCGCCCGAATGTCCGCTTGGAATTTTTCCGAAAGCGAATCGTTCCGCGTATTTTGTACGGGTAAAATTTTTGCGGTAGGCGTTCCCCAAAAGCAGCCTTTGCCGGGAACCGTATGGATGATTCGGTGCGTTGAAAGTTCGTGCAAGGCGCGCTGGACGGTAACCGAAGCCGCGTTCAGGGATTTCATCAACGCTCTTACCGAAGGAAGCCTATCTCCGTCGGCATGGACGCTTTGAAGTAACGCCTTGACGATTTCGTCTTTCATTTTTTCTTCTCTCCTTTGTAGCGACCGATCAGGTCAAAGGTCTTGAGCGTTTCCGGGTGTGATGTGACGGGACGGATGGATGAATTTTTTCGGATGGCTGTCGGGTCGTCTTTTGGAACGTTGCCTTGGAAACCTTCTTCGCCTGCCTTGGTGAGGCTTAAAACCAGATGCCCATCCAATACGGTGACATTTTCCGGGCTCATCGTGACGCGGTTTCCGTCAAAAGTCCAGTCTCCGGTAGCCCAACGGTTTTCGTCGAACGTGTCGAAATCGTCAGTCCAGGCGAGCGTAAAGTCCGAACCGTTTTCTCCGGTGCCGGGCGTGTAGGCGTAAACTTTCACCCAATCGATAAATTGGTGAACCGGCAGAATCGATTCGTCAAAGGCTCCGACCCAGGCGACGGTTTCCGAAGACCAGAGATTGAATCGCAATCCTTGTTCGCGGATGAGAGCGGCAACTTGTCCGTGGGTGTCGTTGGAATCGGTCATCGTCTTTCGAACGACAACGCCGTCGATGCTCCACGAAACGTACGTCGGAGTCCATTCCATGCCGTAGGTGTGATAGCCTTGGTTTGCAGCCGGGTCGAGTGCGTGGTGCTTTTCGCTGGTCGTTTTCTTTTCGGCGCTTCCCGTGATGATGTTCGACTGGAAGCTTCCGGGCTTCTTGCCGAGAATTTCGATATCGACTTCGACCCAAGGCTCTTCGCCACCCATATAGGAATCGTTGTGGTAGAGAAACATGGAGCTGACGATTCCCGAACCCGCAGCCATCTGCATTCGGGCTTCATATTTTCCATACATTTGGGTGTCTCGGGTGTAAAGCTCCGCACCCGAATAATCCTTGTCCTGGGCCATGGCCACAGATGAAAGAATGCCGATTGAAAGCATCAGAACCTTTTGAATTTTCATGGGAATATCCTCGTTTTGGGTTATCTAGAAGATAGGTTCGTGCAAAGAGGAATCCTAATGTTTCTATCTGAAAATAGATAATTCCGTATCAGGTGTATCAATTATTCGGGAAATAGAAATTGGGAAATGGGGAACAGCGGACGTCTAGGCTTTCGGGACAAGTTTAGCGGAACACGGGACGCGGGGACTTGAAGCGAACTGTTTCTGTGTACTGTCATTCCCCGGCTTGTCCGCCGCAGCGGACGCAGACACGGGAAGCTCTTTTCGGGTCGTTGTCATTCCCGTGCACCGACACGGGAATCTCCTTTCAGATAAGGGATTGCCGGGTCACGCCAGGCAATGACGCGCTAAGCGAACTGTTTCCAGCCTTTTTTCAAGATGACCGCGAATAGAGAAAGTTTGCTCAGGCGCCCGCTTCCCTTCAACAACTGATTCTTGTCTCCTGATTCCTCACAACTATCAACTATTCACTAAGCTCTGACGCTCGCTTTCCATTCTAATCCCTCTTACCGCATCCCGCTTCCCGTAAACAAAAAAGCAAGCCCTTGCGGAACCTGCTTCTTGAAATTTGGAAGAAATATTTAAAATCAGTTCTTCGGCTCGATGACTTCGAGACCGCCCATATAAGGACGGAGAACTTTCGGGATGACAAGCGAACCGTCTTTTTGCTGGTAGTTGTCGCAGATGCCGACCATGACGCGCGGCGTGGCAAGACCCGATCCGTTGAGCGTGTGGACAAAGACGTTCTTGCCACCGATTTTCGTTTTGATGTTCGCGCGGCGAGCCTGGAAATCTTCAAAGTTCGAACAGGAGCTGACTTCGAGCCATTTCTGTTCGACGGGCGCCCAGACTTCCAGGTCGTAGCATTTGGCCGCTCCGAATCCCAAATCGCCCTTGCAAAGGTTCAGGCGGTGGAACGGCAGCTTTAGCTTTTCGAGAAGCTTTTCGCCGAAACTCGTGAGTTCTTCGTGCATCTCGTAGCTGTTGTCCGGGCGGGAGAAGAAGACCATTTCCACCTTGTTGAACTGATGCAAGCGGAGAAGTCCGCGCGTATCCTTGCCGTAGGAACCGGCTTCGCGGCGGAAGCAGGCTGAGTAGGCGCAAATCCGTTTGGGAAGTTCGCTTTCGGGGATGACTTCGTTTGCGTACAAATTCGTTAGCGGAACTTCGGCGGTCGGGATGAGGAACAGGTCGTCGTCCTTGTCGCAGCGATACATGTCTTCTTCGAACTTCGGGAGCTGACCCGTGCCACGCATCGTGTTGCGGGTAACCAGATATGGCGGCGTAATTTCTTCGAAGCCGTTTGCGCGATGTTCGTCGAGGAACCACTGGATGAGGGCGCGTTCAAGGCGGGAACCGAGTCCGCGATAGACGGGAAATCCGTTGCCCGAAATCTTTGCCCCGCGTTCGAAATCGAAAATGCCGAGCCTTTCGCCGAGGGTCTTGTGATCGACCGGGGTGAAGTCGCGGTCCTTGGAATAGTAGTCGAACGGAAGCGGGCCTTCCTTTTCAACGACGTTTTCGCTCGAATCCTTGCCTTCGGGAGCTTTCGGTGCGATGTTCGGAACGTGCATCAGCATTTCGGTCTGCTTGAATTCCAGGTCCTTCAGCTTCTTGTCCAGTTCGTCGATCTTGTCGCCGAGCGCGCGCATTTCCTTGACCGCTTCGTCGGCATTTTCGCCTTTCTTTTTCAGCTCGCCGATACGCTTGGATTCCGCATTGCGTTCGCTCTTCAGCTTTTCCACTTCGGAAAGGAGCGGGCGGCGCACTTCGTCGATAGCGAGAATGTCTTTTAGGCTGACCGTCGTGTATTTCTTTTCTGTTTCGGCAATGAAGTATTCCGGGTTTTCGCGGATTTTACGTATATCGAGCATGAGAAGCCTCGTTAAAGTTTTGATTCCTTTATAATCTAGCTTTTAGAATTTATTTTTTGGAATATGAATCGTATAAAAATGCTTTTTTTCTTGGTGGTTTCCGCGATTTGCCTTGCCGGCTGTTACAGCTTTACGGCGAGTACGCTTCCCAGCCATATTCGGACGGTGCAGATTCACGAAGTCGATAACAAGACGCTCGATCCGGTTCTTGGAAATACGCTCCGGGACAGCGTCGTGAACCTTTTCCGGAAAAACGCGGGCAGGGTCCGTTTGGTAAACGAAGAAGCCGATGCGGATTTCGAAATGACGCTTTTGAGCTATACGAACAAGCCCGAAAATTACACGAGCGGATCCGAGGTGGAGACTTATCGCGTAACGCTCCGGGTAAATGTCCGCTTTTACGACAATGTCGCCGAGAAGATGATTTACAAGGGCGAAAATCTTTCCGCTGACGGGACATACGATGTGCTCCAGAACGAGACGGAAGATCGCCACGGCCAGGCGCGCGCCATCCAGAAATTGCAGGACCTGATTATCGCGAACGCGCTTGCAAAATGGTGAAGCGGGAAAATTTTTAAGCCGAGACGATTTCGATAGAAAAAATCTCGTGTTCTAAAATTTCTACCATACAATCGTTTCTTTTGAAAAGAATGCCATCTTCTCCAAGATCGTTGTCATCGGAGTTTTCTAAATCATCAATATAGGCAAAAATGATTTCATCATTATTTGTGATGATTTTTACATTTTGATGAAGGTAACGCTTGAACTTGTTTAATCTTGTAGGTTTGGAGTAATCTGTCATTGTTTTTTTTAACATATCTTCCTTTA
>CAVKXR010000056.1:0-1675 GCA_963660275.1 Oscillospiraceae bacterium | reverse complement strand
AATATGTGACCTAACTATTTCTTTGCCAAAACTAGAAAATGTTTTTTTGATATATTATAGCGGATAAATGAGCAAGGAAAACCAACAGATTGCGGATATTAGTGAGGACTTTATCGAAGGTCTGTCATTGGACATGCTCAAGATTCTGTTGCAGGATTTTACCAAAAGTTCATCCAAAAAATATGCGCCTATTTTTTGGGCGACGGACGATTACAGGCGTCTTGGGCCGGACTATGCATACGACAAGCCGATTCTTCCCGAACTGATCACCGGCAAACACGGCAAGGTTGTCCAGCCTCGCATCGTCAAGAGCAAAACCGTCCAAACGGCTCGCAGCAAGGAAATGGCGGAAGTTTTCACGCCGAGCTGGGTGTGCAATTTGCAGAACAATCAAATCGATGCGGTTTGGTTTGGACGGAAAGACGTTTTCAATCGGGAAATTATCGGCGAAGGTGGAAAACATTCCTGGATGCCGACGACAGGAAAAATCGTATTTCCGTCCGAAAATTCGGAAGCTTCCCCAAAAGATTCATCGAAGGACTGGAAAGCGTATGTCGCTGACGTGCGCATCGAGATTTCTTGCGGTGAGGCTCCCTATGTGGTAAGCCGCTATGATGCGACGACGGGAACGTTCATTCCGGTGGAACGCCGCATCGGTATCCTTGACAGAAAACTGCGGATTGTTTCGGAAAATACGACGACTGCCGAGGAATGGTTCTTCTGGGCGGAAAAAGCGTACAAGGCGACATACGGCTACGAATGGCAGGGGGACAACTTGCTTTTGGCTCGAGAAGCCTTGCTGATAACGCTCTTGGATTATTTCGAAGCCAAGTTTGATTCGCGCGAACTTCCCGTTGAAAAGCTGGAACATTTTGCGGAAATTATCAGCTGGAATTTTTGGCAAATGGACGGTTTGAAAGGCGTTGTTCCGGGTAGTTGCATCGAAAAGGAAGAACTTCTTCCCGATTTGTTTGGTGGCGACGTGGTGAACAAAGTCGTTTGCGAAGGCTGTGCAAAAGGCGATATCGACAGGCACAACGGATTGTATTGCAAGATCAAGGATTGGAATCAGGTGGATTCTCGAACCCAAAAGCCCGGAAAAATTATCCGGTTTATCGACACTTTGAAGTAAGGCCCTATGACACTCGATGAAATTCTCACGTTTGAAGAATCCCAGACATTTGATCGGAAGTCGGTGAATATCGCTCCTCGTGATTTGTCGAGTCTTATTTGTGCCTTTGCAAATGCAGACGGTGGGATAATTGCTATCGGAGTTTCAGACAGGAATAGGCGTATCGAAGGAGTTGATTCGCATTTGGAAAAGGTCAACGAACTGCTACGGGTTCCGATGGATTTTTGCACGCCAACGGTTCCTTTTGCCTATGAGTTTGTTGACTGTATCGATGGTGGCGGAAATAAAAATCACATTCTTCTTTTGTATATTGAAGCTAGCGCATTCCTTCACGAAAACCAATCCCATGACGCCTATGTAAGAGTTGGGGATAAATCAAAGCTTCTTTCTTTTGAAGACCGGATGACTTTGAGTTTTGACAAGGGGCTGAGAACTTTTGAAGATTTTATCGTACCCGAATCCTGTTATGAAGATATTGATGAAAACTATCTTGGGGAATATCTGCAGCGGATAGGTTATACAAAATCTCCCAAAGACTATTTG